>NZ_JBEZWU010000018.1:0-182031 GCF_040637655.1 Streptomyces sp. NPDC028722 | reverse complement strand
ATCGACTGGCAAACCCTCCTCACCCCCTACCACACCAAACCCACCGAACTACCCCCCTACCCCTTCCAACACCAGCACTACTGGCTCACCCCCGATCCTGCCGTCGTCACGGTGAGCGGGCCGCGCCCGGAGGGGCAACCGGTGGAGCCGGTACGTCTGTTGGGCGTACGGCTGCCGTCGCCGCTGGCGCAGGCGCAGTTCGCGGCCCGACTCGACCCGGCGGCGCATCCCTGCCTCGGTGACATCGTGGTCGGGGGACGGCCGGTGGTCGGTGCCGGGGTGTTCCTGGCGTCGGCGATCGAGGCGGTCACCGAACTGGCCGGGCCGGGACCGGTGTCCGTCGAGGAGCTGGAGCTGCCGCTCGATCTGGTGCTCGCCCCGGCCGGCGCCGACCCGTCGGCGCTCACCGAACGCGCCGTCCAGCTCGTCGTGGACGAAGGGGCGTTCCGGTACTACGCGCAGGACGCGGCCGGTGGTTGGCGGCTGCACGCGGAGGGGCAGGTCCGCTCGGGTGCGCCGGCCGCGCCGACGGTGGCGCTCGCGGTGGTGGAGTCGGGCCGGGAGCTGAGCGGGGACGAGCTGTACCGGTTGCTGTGGCAGCGTGCGTTGTACCTGGGTTCGTCCGTCCGCTGGGTGGAGCGGATCAGGCTCGGCCGGGACGAGGCCACGGCTGTGATCCGGGCCGCCGTGTCGGGTGAGGCGGAGCCCTATCTGCTGCACCCCGGGCTGGTCGACGCGATGTTCCACACCGCGCTGGCCTGCTTCCCCGTGGGCGGACCGGCCCTCGTGCCGGTCGGGCTGGACCGCTTCGTCCACTACCGCCGCGGTGGCCCCGGGGACGGTCTGCGCTGTCATGCGGAGCTGTTCGACGGTGGCGCCCGGGCGCGTGTCCGGCTCGTCGCGGCAGACGGGCGGCTGGTGGCCGAGGCCGACGGTGTGCGGTTCGCTCCGGCCGCTGCCCGGCCCGGTGCGGAACCCACGGCCGTACCCACGTCTGGGGTGGTGCCAGGGCCGCGCGCGCGGACCGTGGACCTGACGGCCCCCGCTGCCGAGCCGGCAGGCGTGGCCGAAGAAGTGCCCGCCCTCACGCCCGAGACGGTGCGGGCGTACGTGGCACGGACCGTGGCGCAGGCGCTGGGTATGGAGGTGGCCCGGTTCGACGGGCGCCAGCCGTTGCAGGCGCTCGGTCTCGATTCACTGATCGCGATGAAGATCCGGCTGGCCCTGAGCCGGCGGTTCGACGTGCTGCTGCCGATGACGGCGTTCCTCAACGGCCGCGGCGGCGACGACATCACCGACGACATCCTCTGCGCCCTCGGCACCGCGGCCGAAGCGGAGAGCGACCACGAAGCCGGGAGTGACCAGGAAGCCGGGAGTGACCACGAAGCCGACGGCGACGCGGCAGCCGGGCGGGCCGCCGAGGTCGCCGGCACCGAGCCCCGGGCCGAGGACGCGGAGCGTTACGAGCCGTTCGGGCTCACCGACCTTCAGCAGGCGTACCTCGTCGGCCGTGGTGACGTCTTCGAACTGGGCGGCACCTCCACCTACTTCCAGATCGAGATCGACCTGGAGAACGTGGACACCGACCGCCTCGCCGCCTCCTTCCGGGCGATGATCGAACGACACGACATGCTGCGGGCGGTCTTCACGCCCGAGGGCGAACAGCGTGTGCTGCGGGACGTGCCGGCCTACGTGATCCGGGAGAACGACGTCCGTGCGCTGGACCCGGCCGGGCGCGAGGCCGCGTTGACCGATGTCCACGAGGAGATGCGGCGGCAGGTGTTCGACACCGCCCGCTGGCCGCTGTTCGACGTGCGGGTGACCCGGGTCGACGACCGGGTGGTCCGGCTGCACGCCGGCTTCGACGCCCTCGTCATCGACGGTTTCAGCACGTCGATCCTGTTCAAGGAGTGGGCCGCGCACTACCGCGGTGAGAGTCTGCCCGAACTGCGGCTGCGCTACCGGGACTACGTCCGGCAGGCCCGTGCCCTGGAGAGCGGGCCCGAGTACGACCGGGCGCTGGCCTACTGGCGGGACCGGCTCGACACGTTGCCGCCGGCGCCGCAACTGCCCCTGGCGGTCGACCCGTCGAGTCTGGACCGGCCGGTGTTCCACCACCGGGGGGCGACCCTGTCGAGCCGGGACTGGTCCCGGTTCAAGCGGCACGCGGCGGCGGCCGGGGTCAGCGCGTCCGCGGCCCTGTGCACGGCGTACTCGCAGGTCATCGCGGCGTGGAGCGCCACCCCCGACTTCTCGCTGAACCTGCTGTTCTTCAACCGCCTGCCGCTGCACCCGCAGGTCGGTGACGTCATCGGCAACTTCTCCACCACCCTGCTGCTGGAGATCCGCGACGCGGCCACCGACACGTTCGCCGGCCGGGCCGAAGAGGTGCAGCGCCGGCTGTGGAGCGACATGGAGCACAGCCAGGTCAGCGGGGTGCAGGTGCTCAGGGAACTGAACCGGGCCCGGGGCGGATCGGTGCGGGCCGCCGCGCCGGTCGTCTTCACCAGCCTGGTGAACTTCGCCGGTCAGCAGGACACCGAGCGGCGGGGTGTCGTGCAGTATCTGGCCGGGATCGGGGAGAACGGCCGCCAGGTCAGCAGCTCGGTCCGCACCCCGCAGGTGTGGCTGGACCACCAGGCGGTGGAGGAGGCCGGTGAACTGGTCCTGAACTGGGACGTGATCGAGGAGCTGTTCCCGGCGGGCTGCGTCGACGCCATGTTCGCCGCCTATCTGCGGTTGCTGGACGACCTGGCGCGGGACCCGGGGGCCTGGCAGCGGCCCGTGCCCGTTCTCGTCCCGGCGGCCGATCTGGACGTGCGGGACGCGGCCAACGCCACCGACGGGCCCGTACCGGCCGGGCTGTTGCACGACGGGGTCCTCGCGCAGGCCGCGTCGCGGCCCGACGAGCCCGCGGTGATCACGCCGGCGCTGACACTGACGTACGCCGGTCTCGACCGGCGGTCCAACCAGGTGGCGCACCGGCTGCGCGCGCAGGGAGCCGGTCCCGGCGACCTGGTGGCCATCGTGATGGACAAGGGCTGGGAGCAGGTCGTCGCGGCGCTCGGCATCCTGCGGGCGGGGGCGGCGTACGTCCCGATCGACGCCGGGGTGCCCGCCGAGCGGCTGCGGGTGCTGCTGGACAGCGCCGGGATCAGCCGTGTCGTCACCCAGCCGTGGGTGGAGGACACCGCCGTGTGGCCGCGGGGCGTGGCCAGGACCGTGGTGCGGGCCGACGACGAGGGTGACGACCGGCCGCTCGGCCCGTGCGGCGCCGGACCCGCCGACCTCGCCTACGTGATCTTCACCTCGGGTTCCACCGGGCTGCCGAAGGGTGTGATGATCGAGCACGGCGCGGCCCTGAACACGGTGGTCGACGTCAACGAGCGCTACCGCGTCACCGCGACGGACCGGGCGCTGGGGCTGTCCGCGCTGAACTTCGACCTGTCGGTCTACGACGTCTTCGGTCTGCTGTCGGTGGGCGGCGCGCTCGTCCTGCCGGAGCCGTCCGCGCACCGCGAGCCGGCCCGCTGGGCGGAACTCGTCGCCGAGCACCGGGTGACCGTGTGGAACAGCGTGCCGGCGCTGATGGAGATGTTCACCGAACACGCCCTCGCGAACGGGCTGACCGGGCTGCCGGTAAGGCTGGTGATGATGAGCGGGGACTGGATCCCGGTGACGCTGCCCGGCCGGATCCGGCTGCTGCTGCCGGACGCCGAGCAGTGGAGCCTCGGCGGCGCCACCGAGGCGTCCATCTGGTCGATCTGCCAGCCGATCGGGCAGGTCGGGGAGGACTGGGTGAGCATTCCCTACGGCAGGGCGATGCGTAACCAGCGCTTCCACGTCCTCGACGGCGCGATGCGGCCCTGCCCGGTGTGGGTGCCGGGTGACCTCTACATCGCCGGTGTCGGTCTGGCCCGCGGGTACCTGAACGACGAGGCGAAGACCCGGGCCGCCTTCGTGCACCACCCGGTCACCGGTGAACGGCTGTACCGCACCGGTGACCTGGGGCGCTTCCTGCCGGACGGCACCATCGAGTTCCTCGGCCGGCAGGACTGCCAGGTGAAGATCCAGGGGTACCGGATCGAGCTGGGCGAGGTGGAGGCCGCCCTCACCCAGTGCGAGGGGGTGCGGGCCGCGGCGGTCGTCGCGGCGGGCGAACAGCACGGCCCCAAGCGGCTGATCGCCTACGTCGTCCTCGACGACGGGCGGGAGGACACCGAGGCCGGGATCACCGAGGCGCTGCGCCGTACGGTGCCCCGGTATCTGGTGCCGCAGCGGATCCTCGTCCTGGAGGAACTGCCGCTGAGCGACAACGGGAAGGTCCTGCGGGCGGCGCTGCCCGCACCGGACGAGGTGGCCGCCGAAGGCACCGGCTTCGTCGCGCCCCGCGACGACGTGGAGCGCCGGCTGGCGGAGATCTGGGCGGAGTTCTTCGGCATGGCCGAGGTCGGGGTGACCGCCGGTTTCTTCGAACTCGGCGGTGACTCGCTGCTCGCGGTGCGGCTGATGGCCAGGATCGCCCGCGGTCTGGGCCGCAGCCTGCCGCTGTCCACCCTCTTCGCCCGGCCGACCATCGAACTGCTCGCCCGGGCGGTGCGGGAGGCCGACAGCGGTGAAGGTGGCCGCACGGCACTGGTGCCGGTACGCACCACCGGCTCGCGACCCCCGCTGGTCTTCGTGCACCCGGTCGGCGGTGACGTGCTCTGCTACGCGGAACTCGCCGAACTCCTCGGTGAGGACCAGCCGTTCTACGCGATCCAGACGCCGGACGCCGAACTGCTCAGCGTCGGGGACATGGCCGCGCACTACGCGGCGGCCATCCGCGAGGCGCTGCCCGAGGGCCCGTACCGGCTGGGAGGCTGGTCGATGGGCGGGGTGATCGCCCTGGAGACGGCCGCCCAGCTCACCGCGGCGGGCGCCGAGGTGGACCTGCTGGCCGTGGTGGATCTGCTGGAGCCGCCCGGGCCGGCCGAGGGCGCACCCGTCACCGACGAGGTGCTGCTGTCCTGGTTCGCCCGGGACCTGGCGGGACTGGCCGGCGTGGACTGGGAGCTGCCGCCCGAGGCGTTCGACGGCCGCCCGCCCGTGCAGGTGCTGCACAGCGAGGCGTGCGCGGCGGGGGCGTTGTCGGACGATGTCGACCTCGGCACGCTGAGCCGTATCCTCACCCGGTTCCGGACCAACTACCGGGCTCTGCTGCGCCATTCGCCCCGCGCCTTCGCCGGACGGGTGCTGGCGCTGCGGGCCGCGGACGGCGGTGCGACGGCGGAGACCGCGTCGCGCTGGATGGCGTACTTCCCCGGTGACGCCGACCTCGTCGACGTTCCGGGCGACCACTACACGGTGATGCGCGGCGAGGGGCTGCGCGTGCTGGCCGGCGAGCTGCGCCGGGCACTCGACGCCAACTGACCGGTCGGCCGGGCCGTCTCACCGGCGGCCCGGCCGGTCCGCCCCGGACGGGACCTGCGGGTCCGGCGGGTCCGGTCCAAGGAGTGAGGACAACCGAAATGCGAACTGATCAGGCCGCCGACCCCAAACGGTGGCTGATACTGGGCGCGATGGCGTTGATGATGTTCATCGCGACCATCGACAACACGGTGATGACCGTGGGCCTGTCGTCGATCCAGAGCGGACTGGGCGAGTCCAACGCCCAGTTGCAGTGGTCGATGGACGCCTACACGCTCACCTTCGCCGCGCTGCTGTTCACCGCGGGCATCCTGGGTGACCGGTTCGGCCGGCGGCGGGTGCTGCTGGCCGGCCTCGTGGTCTTCCTCGGCGCGTCCCTCGCCGGCGCGTGGGCACCCAGCCCGGCCGAACTCATCGGCTGGCGGGCCGTGATGGGGGTCGGCGCCTCCGTCGTGCCGGGCTGCACGATGGCCGTGATCGCGAGCGTTTTCCCCGACGGGGAGCGGGCCCGGGCCATCGGCTACTGGTCGATGTCGGCCGGCATCGGCATCGCGGCCGGGCCGGTCGTCGGCGGCGCGCTGCTGTCCGCCTTCTGGTGGGGGACGCTGCTGCTGGTCAACGTGCCCTTCGCGGTCGTCGCGCTGGCGATGGTCGGCGTGCTGGTGCCGGCGAACCGTGGCTCCGGCGCTCCCCGGGTGGACGTCACCGGGGTGCTGCTGTCGGTCGGCGGTGTCGGCGCCCTCGTCTACGGAGTGATCGAGGGCGGTGAGGAGAACAGCTGGCTGGAGGGGGTCGTGCTCGGTCCGGTCCTGCTGGGCCTGGTCCTGCTCGCCGTGATGGTGCGGGCCGCCCGCCGCCGGGACCGGCCCGCGTTCGACCCGTCGCTGTTCGGCGACCGGCGGTTCGCGATCGGCGCGGCGGCGCTGGCCGCCTCGTTCTTCGTCGCGACCGGGGCGACGTACATCCTCTCCTTCTACCTCCAGCAGCTGCGGAACTTCACGCCCGTGCAGGCCGGGCTGCTGACGCTGCCGCTCGCGGTCGGCTCGACGGTGTCCGGCGCCGCCGCCACCCGGCTGATCGCCCGCTGGGGGCCCGCGGTCGCCCTGGGCGGCAGCGGGCTGCTGATGGCCGCCTGCTGCGTCTTCTACGCGGTGGTGGACGCCACCACCCCGGTCTGGGCCTTCGAGGCCGTGCACGCGCTGTTCGGGCTGGGTTTCGGGGCGACGTTCGCGGTGGGCATGGCGGCGACGATGTCGGCGGTGCGGCCCGCGAAGGCCGGCGCCGGGTCCGCCGTCGCCAACACGGTGCGGCATCTGGGTACGGCCTTCGGTGTCGCGGTGCTCGGCTCCGTCCTGGGGTCGGTGTACCGGCACTCGCTGGGCGGCGCGGCCGGGGGACTGCCCGCCGGGGCGCGGACGTCCCTCGGCGGCACGCTGCGGGCGGTCGTGCACGCTCCGCCGGGCGTGCGCGGAGCCGTGGTGGCCGACGCCGACAGCGCGTTCCTGACCGGGCTGCACGCCGCGATGTGGGTCGCGGCCGTGGTGTGTGCCGCCGCGTCCGCCGTCGTCCTGACCGGTCTGCGCGGCGGTCCGGTCCCGGCCCGCCCGGTCGGCGGCCACCGCCCGCGCGCGGTCGCCGGGGAGACCCGATGAGCGCGCTGCCGGCCACCGTGCCGGTCGCCGTCGTCGGGGCGGGCCAGTCCGGGCTCGCCGTGGGCTACTACCTGCGGCAGGCCGGCGTGCCCTGCGTGCTGCTCGACGCCGGGAGCGCGGTCGGCGAGACATGGCAGCGGCGGTGGGAGTCGCTGCGGCTGTTCACGTCCGCGCGGTTCTCCGCGCTGCCGGGTCTGCCCTTCCCCGGCCCCGGTGCGCGCTACCCAGGCAAGGACGAGGTCGCCGCGTATCTGCGGGAGTACGCGAGGCGGTTCGGGCTTCCGGTGCTGCCCGGCCACCGGGTGCTGGCCCTGCGCAGGGACGGCGACGGCTATCTGCTGACCACCGCGCACGGTGACTGCCGGGCCGGCCAGGTCGTCATCGCGACCGGCGCGTTCGGCACCCCGCGGATCCCGGAGTTCGCCGCCGCGCTCGCCCCGGACGTACGGTCCCTGCACACCGGTGACTACCGCGGCCCGGCGCAGGTCCCGCCGGGCACGGTGGTGATCGTCGGGGACGGCAACTCCGGGCGGCAGATAGCCGTGGAGCTGGCGGGCACCCACCGGGTGGTGCTCAGCTGCGGGGACACCGTCTCACCGGCGCTGCCGCAGACCGTCGTCGGGCGGGACATGTTCTGGTGGATGAGCGTCCTCGGCGTGATGAGCATGCCGGTGAGCATGCGGGCACCGGATCCGGTCGTCGGCGACCGGGTGCCCGCGCTGGTCGCGGCCGGCCGTATCCGGACGGTGGGCCGGATCACCGCGGCCCGGGGCACCGAGCTGCTGGTGGCGGACGGCGAGCGCCTCAGGCCGTCCGCGGTGATCTGGGCGACCGGCTACCGCACCGACTGGAGCTGGCTCGACCCGGCGATGCTCGACGAGGCCGGGCAGCCCCGGCACACGGAGGGCGTGGGCGCGCTGCCCGGCAGCTACTACCTGGGCCTGTACCGGATGCGCACCCGCGGTTCGGCGCTGCTCGGCTTCGTCGGCCGGGACGCCGAACGCATCGCGGCCGCGGCGGTCACCGCCGCCCGCGGCACTCCGGCCACTTCCCCCGCTGCGAAAGGCGAGCCCGCATGACCACGGTCACCGTCACCGAACTCGACGTCCTGGGAGCACTGCTGGCCTTCGACTTCATCGGGTTCGCGCAGAAGTCCACCGCCCTGGACCCCGCCGACCCGCACTACGGGCAGGCGGTCGGTGCGGCGTTCGCACTGGCGGTCCGCCGCCGGTTCCCACAGGGCGCGGCACCGGAGCAGGTCAGCGGCTACGTCGCCGGCGTGCTCGGCTCGCTGGAGGCCGGCGCGGAGGACTTCCCCCCGGCGTTCCTCGAAAGCCTGGTCACCGAGGGACTGCACGGCGGGGAGGCCTCCGGCGGGGGGCACGTGAACCCCGAGACGGTGCTCCAGGCCCGGCTGCTGCTGACCTTCCGCCTCGTACGGGAACTGGGTCTGGATCCGGAAGGACAGCGGGAGTTGCTGGCCGAGGCGGCCCGACGGGTGTCCGCCTGAGGCGTGCCGGGGTGAGCGGCCGCGCGGCCGGGGCTCCTCCTGAGCCCTGGCCGCGCGGGCTCCTCCCCCGGCCGCTGCGGGCCCCGGACGGCCGGGGCCCACAGCGGCGCTCACCGCTCGGCCGGCGGCCCGGGAACCTGCGACGGGGCCGAGACGCGCAGGGCACCGTCCGCGTACATGGCGCGCACCGACCGCTTGTCGTACTTGCCCACGCTGGTCTTGGGCACCGCGTCCACGAACGACCACCGCTCCGGGACCCACCAGCGGGCCACCCGCCCGGCCAGGAACTCCCGCAGCTCATCGACGCCGATGTCGGCGCCCGGCACCAACGACACACAGGCCAGCGGGCGTTCCTCCCAGCGCGGGTCGGGGACACCGACCACGACGGCCTCCAGCACCGCGGGATGCTCGATGATCGCGTTCTCCAGCTCGATGGTGGAGATCCACTCGCCGCCGCTCTTGATGCCGTCCTTGAGCCGGTCGCTGACCACCACCCAGCCACCCGGCTCGATCACTCCCAGGTCGCCGGTGCGCAGCCAGCCGTCGTGGAACTTCTCGGCGGAGTCGGGGGTGTTGTAGTAGGAGCCGGTCACCCAGGGCCCGCGCAGTTCCAGTTCGCCCACCGACGTGCCGTCCCACGGCTGTTCGGTGCCGTCCTCCGCGATCAGCCGCACCTCGACGCAGGGCATCAGCCGGCCGCTCTTGGCGAGCCAGTCGACCTCCTCCTCGTCGGGGGTGCCGTGCGGCGGGACCGCGAAGGTGGCCAGCGGGCTGGTCTCGGTCAGGCCCCAGCCCTGCTTCAGCCGGACGCCGTAGCGGTCCTTCAGCTGCTGGAGGAGGGCACGCGGTGGGGTGGCACCGCCGCAGCCGGCGAGCCGTACGCCGCTCAGGTCCAGCGGATGGTGCTCACCGTGGCGCACCAGGCTGTTCCAGATCGTGCAGATCGCCGCCACCCCGGTGGGCCGCTCCTCGTCGATGATCCGGGCCAGCTCCGGGGGGTGCAGCAGCCGCCCGTTCATGATCAGGTCGGCGCCCGCCAGCCAGGCCGCGTACGGCCAGCCCCAGGCGTTGGCGTGGAACATGGGCACGATCGGCAGGATCCGGTCACCGTCGTGCATCGCGAATCCGGCGCCGGACGACACGCCGAGCGTGTGCAGGAAGATCGACCGGTGGCTGTAGGCCACGCCCTTGGGATGGCCGGTGGTGCCGGTCGTGTAGCAGAGCGCTGCCGCCTCCCGCTCGTCCAGGTCGGGCCAGGCGAAGCCGGGCCGTTCGGCCGCCAGCAGCTCGTCCCAGCGGTGCACGGCGATGTGTCCGGGCAGGTCCGGCTCCGGCGCGTCGCCGATGACGACGACGTCGCGGACGCCGCCCAGCCGGTCCCGGAGCGGGGTGAGTGCCTTCAGCAAGGTCGCGTCGACCAGGAGGACGGCGTCCTCGGCGTGCTCGACGATGTAGCCCAACTGATCGGGGTGCAGCCGGAGGTTGAGGGTGTGCAGCACCGCGCCCATGCTCGGTACGGCGAAGTACGCCACGAGGTGCTCGGGGGTGTTCCAGGCCAGCGTGGCCACGCGCTCACCGGGGCGCACGCCCAGCCGGTGCAGCGCCGCGGCGAGCCGCTCGGCCTGGCCTGCGATGCCGGCGAAGGACTGCGAGGAACGGGCGGCCGGTCCGTCGGCACAGCGCACGACCTGGCTGTCCGCGTAGACGCGCTGCCCGTGACCGAGGATGTCGCGGACGAGCAGTGGACGGTCCTGCATCGTGCTCTTCATGGCGGCCCCTCGGAGGTGCGCGGTCAGGAGGTGCTCCGGCGTCGTACCACGGCTGCCGTCCGGGAGTCCCGGACGACAGGCCGGGGCCGCCCGAGGAGCCCTGGCGGCAGGCGGCGGGCCGGTGGCGTCACCTGCCGCCCGCCGCCTTCGTTCGTCGCTGAGGCCTGACGTTCGGATCATGCCGGGCTCGCGGGGTCCGGCACCGCTCCCCCACTGTCGGCTTCGCGCGCGGGGGAGGTGCCCCCACCGCCGCGTCGTCGTCGGTGGCCATGGCTCCGCCGTGGCGCCCTCCTCCGCCCTGCGACGCACGGCACCGGACCCCGCTCCCTGATCCGGCCAGATCTGAACGTAAGACCCTAGTAGGAACGAACGAAAGACCCTAGTAAAGGGTGCCGTGCAGGCTCGTGGAGACGTGCGAGGTGTCGTGGAGGTCGACCACGGAGTTCATTCGTCCGCCACCGGTGGCGGACGCGTACGCGCCGGTGCCGCTGATGATCCAGTAGGTGCCGGACGGGTGGACGACGGGGTCCTCCGTGAGCGGCGCGGTGAGGTGGTAGCCGAGGGTGATCCGGTCGCCGTCACCGGAGCCGATCACCGCCGTCCCGTTGATGTCGTACTGGCCGGGAAGGCTCAGCGTGCAGGCCTTCTCCTGGTCCTGCCATGTGCCGTTGCCGCCGATCGGGGTGCCGGCGGCGCGCCCCTGCGCGGTCACGTCGAAACCCCCGCAGGTCACGGTGTCCGGGTCCGCGGCGACGGTCGCCGCGAAGTGCGCGGTGATGTTCATGTCGTGACCGTGCTGGTCGGCGGCGTGCGTGGCACCGGCCGTGTACCCGGCCAGCAGCAGCGCCGCGGCCGTCGCACCGGTGGAACGCGCCAGCCATTGACGGACAGCTTTCCTCAAGACGTCCTCCGTCTGTCATGAACAGTCAGGTCTGGGTTCGGCAGGCCGCACCGGGCCGGTCGGTGTCGACCGCCCGTGGCCTGGTGGGTGATCTCGCGCGTCGTTCGCCCTGTCGGGGTCTCCCCCTCCCCGGGGCACGCGACACGGCCGTCCTCCACGCCTGCGTCGGTCGGGCAACGGAGCGCGGAGGAACGTCCGTTGAGGACAGTTTCCCTGCCGATGTCCCTTCCGTCGAGGCGTTTGACACATTGTCCTGCTTTCGGATCTGCGTTCTATGCGACCGGCCGAGCACGTTCCGCCGGGCCGGCTGACGCGCACGGCCGTGCCGGGCAGGCGATGCTGGTGGACGGAACAGGTCCCTGCGAGGCCAGGAGGCTCGGCCGGTGATCGCCGTCAACCCGACGAACAGCGCCTCGGTACTGGCCGCCTTCGGCGCGCTGGGCGTCCTGGCGGTCGTCTTCGCCGAGTCCGGTCTGCTCGTCGTCGGCTTCTTCCTGCCCGGTGACACCCTGCTGTTCCCGGCCGGGGTGCTGTGCGCGGGCAGTGCCGAGCAGCCGGCGCGTCTGGAGCTGTGGCAGGTGCTGGTGTGCGCGGCGGTGGGGGCGGTGGCGGGCGGCCAGGTGGGATACCTGATCGGGCGGCACGGCGGGCGGGCGCTGCTGGCGCGCACCTCCAGCCGGCGGGTGAAGGACGCGGCGGCGCGGGCGGAGAAGCTGCTGGCGCGCTACGGCCACGGCAAGGCGCTGGTGATCGGCCGGTTCGTGCCGGTACTGCGCACGGTCGTGCACCCGGTGGCGGGCGCCCTGGGCGTGCCCGTGCGGGCCTTCACCCTGTGGCAGACCGTGGGCGGCGTGCTGTGGTCGCAGACGCTGGTCCTCGCCGGCTATGTCCTCGGTGCGTCCGTGCCGCACGTCGACGACTACCTGCTGCCGCTGGTCGCCCTGGTGGTGGTGCTGTCGCTGCTGCCGCTGCTGGCCGGGGGCCGCCACGGGCGGCGCGGACGGCGCGGGCCCACGGACTGACGCGGCCCACGGGGCTGCTCCGAAGCCGGCCGCGGCCGGCTTCGGAGCAGGTGTCAGTGGGGTCCGCGTGGCGTGTGTTCCTCGCGGCGCTTGCGGTTCGGGCGGCGCGGGCGGCGGACCGTGTCCATCTCCCCACCGCCGCGCGGACGTGTCCCGGGCCGTCCGGTCCGCCGGTCCCGCCGCACCACCAGGAGGTGCGTCCGGCGTCGTCGGCCACGTGCATCCCGAGTGCGTGGAGGGTGCACACCGGCCACGCCGGCCACCGCGACTCCATGACGGTGGCTTGGGCCGCCCCGGCGACATCCAGGAGGGCTCCGGCGGCGGTCGACGACCGCTCCAGCGGGTTGCCGTGCATGGTGCCGTCCGCCATGGCCACGTAGAACGCGCTCCGGCTCGCCCGGGTAGGCGACGAGGCACAGCGGACGCCGGTCGGGCAGGGGTCACTGCCAGGTCCCGGTCGACGGCGGCCAGGGCCTCGTCCCGGAGCGGGTGTTCGCCCGTCGGAAGGAGCCGCGGCTCGGGCGGGCGGAGGAACGGAGCGTGTATGACCCCGTCCTGCCGGCCGGCCGCCGGGACCACGCCGGCCGCTCGTCCGTCGCCGCCGGCCACCCGGGGAGCCGGGTCACGCGGGTACGCCGTCTCGTGCCCGACGTCCGGTCGTCCGGGAGCCGAACGGCAGGGTGGTCGACGTGCCGGGCCACCGCTGTCCCGTCCCGGCGGACAAGGACGCCTTTGGACGGTTGGCTGACTGGGCGTGAGACTGGGCCGGGTACGACGGCCCCCGCTGTCCAGGACGGTGACATGGAAGACGACGTCCCCCGCGCCGCGGCACCCCGCGTCGAACTGACCCCGCGGGCCTCGGAGCTGGTGCGCCGGCTGCGCGCCGAGCACGGTCCGCTGATGTTCCACCAGTCCGGCGGCTGCTGCGACGGCAGCGCGCCCATGTGCTATCCGGACGGCGAGTTCCGTACCGGCGGCTCGGACGTGCTGCTTGTGGAGCTGTCCGTGGACGGCGTCGAGGAGCCGGTCACCTTCTGGATGTCGCGCAGTCAGTACGAGGTGTGGAGTCACACCCGGCTGATCGTGGACGTCGTACCGGGGCGGGGCAGCGGGTTCTCGCTGGAGGCACCCGAGGGGGTGCGTTTCCTCACCCGTTCTCGCGTAGTCGACGCCTAGTCGGCCCGTCGGCCGCCCGAGTCTGGTGCACTGCCCTTGTCCGAGGGACAGTTGACGAGACATCGGGAGGCACGGTGACGAGACGTCGCAGGCGTTCGGCAGCGGGCAGAGCGGTTCTCACGACGGTCACGGCGTTCGGCGTGCTGGCCGGTACGGCGTCGGCGGTGGCGGCCCCGGCGGCCGCGCCCCCGGCGGTGGCGGCCCCGGCGGACCGGCGGATCGCGCCGGGTGTGACCTACCGGCAGTTCGACATCGACGCCCGCGCGGGCGAGGCCCGCGCCCACCTGCTCACGGTCGACCTGGCCAACCCGCACGTCCGGGTCGACCTGCTGTATCCGGGGGCGGTGGCGGCCCGGGCCACCGTCTCGCAGCTGGCGGACTCGGCCGGGGCGGTCGCGGGCGTCAACGGCGACTTCTTCCACATCACCGAGACGCAGCATCCGGGCGTGCAGGCCACCGGCGCGACCGTCGGACCGGCGATCGCGGCCGGGCACGTGCTCAAGGCGGCGGTGCCCGGGGGCCAGCGGTTCGGTCCGGCGCTGCCCCCCGGGACGAGCACGCAGGACGTCTTCGGTGTGGGCGCCGACCGGCGGGCCCGGCTGGACCGGCTCTCCCTGGCCGGCACCGTCGGCACACCGGACGGCCGGCTGGCCCTCAAGGGCCTCAACCAGTACGCGCTGCCGGTGAACTCGGTCGGCGCCTTCACCGCGAAGTGGGGCAGCGCCTCCCGGGCGCGGGCCGTGTGCGGCACCGACACCCAGCGGTCGGCGCCGTGCAGCGACGAGACCTACGAGGTGAAGGTGCGCGCCGGCCGGGTGGCCTCCGTCGCCGGAGCTCCGGGCAGCGGCGCGATCCCCGCGGACACCACGGTCCTGGTGGGCCGGGAGGAGGGCGCGCGGCAGCTGCGCACGCTGTCGGTCGGGGACCCGGTGCACGTCAGGCGCAGCCTGGTGGCGGCCTCGTCCGGCGTGCCGTACACGTTCGCGATCGGCGGCTTCCCGGTGCTGCGCGGCGGCGCGCCGCTGTCCGGGCTGGACGACGTCACCTCGGCGGTGCGCACGGCCGTGGGGTACAAGGGCGGTGGACAGCAGCTGCTGCTCCTGGCGCTGGACGGTGCCGCGGACCACCGCGGCGGCCTGACCGTCGCGGAGGAGGCGGACACCATGCGGTCGCTGGGCGCCTCCGCCGCCTTCAACCTCGACGGCGGCGGCTCGACCGAGCTGGTCACCCGCGCCACGGGTGCCGGCGCCGTGTCGGTCCGCAACCACCCGAGCGGTGGCGCCGAACGTCCGGTGCCGAACGGCATCGGCGTCTTCTCCACCGGGTGACTCAGGGCCGCAGGCTGCTCACCAGGTCGGCGGTCGCGGTGAGCCCGCTGTGGATGGTGGGCGCCATGCTGGTGCTGGCCAGGTAGAAGCCGAGCATCATGCAGACCAGGGCGTGGGACACCTTCAGCGCGCCGTTGCGCATGAAGATCACGGCCAGGATCAGGAGCAGCAGCACCACAGAGATGGAAATGGCCATCAGAACCTCCTCCGCCACGCCCCATGTGCGGCGTTCGGCCGCAAGTGTGGCGTAGCGGAGGGTCTGTCCGGGTCGCTGACGTGTCCGCCGTTCGTGTGGTGTCACCCGGAAGGGCGGGCGTCGAGGAAGGCCTCCAGGCCGGCGAGGTCGTCGGTGTTGAGCTGGTCGACGCCCGCGGCGAGCAGTTCCGTCCACAGCGCGTCCCGGGCGGGACCGGGCGTGTCGGGGGTGGCCCAGAAGCGGACCTGCCGGCCCTGCGCGTGGGCGGTGCCGGTGATGCCGCGCAGCTTCTCCCGCTCGGCGTCCGGGAACGCGCCCTCGCCCGTCCAGGTGAAGTTCTGTGTCCAGTTGTCGCTGATCAGCGAGATGAGGGAGGCGGGGGCGGTGCCGGTGAGGTCGTCGAGCCGGCCGTCGTAGAAGGCACGGCGTTCGCTCTGCCCCTCCAGGGGGGTGCGGGCGGCGCGGTCGCCGGAGATGACGGCGGTGACGGGGCCGGGGTGGACGCGGCCGTGTGCGTACCGCGTGCACAGGTGCGGGTAGCGGCGCAGGTGGCGGTCGAGTTCCAGGTAGGTGGAGGCACCCTCGGTCTTGATGTCGATGAGGAGGTGCAGCGGCCGGCGCCATCCCCGGTAGACGCTGCCGCCGTTCGCCCGGACGAGTGCGGCGAGCGGGTCGAGGTAGAGGGATTCGAGGGTGCGGGAAGGGTCGAGTTCGGAGCTTTCGTGGCCGACGAGGAGCTGGTCGCCGACGAGGAAGATGTCGGCCTCGACGCTGCCGAAGCGATGGTCGAGGGCGTCGTACAGGGGCCGGGGGTGGGCGTAGTCGTTGTGGGCATGGGCGTGCCGCAGCGGGCGCGGGCGGTGCCGGCGCGCACCGGCCGACGCGGGATGCGCGGGCAGGGTGAACATGCCCGTGAGGGCGGCGCCGAGGGTGGTGAGGGCTCTGCGGTGGGTGGTGAGGGCCATGTGCTGCCTCCCTGGGGATGCCGGATGGGGCCGAAGGGAGTATGCGGTCGGCATCTCACCAACAGGCCCCACCCGTCAGGGAGTTCGCCCTCTGTTCACGTGTCCCGCGGGGCACTGCGCGCCCGGCGCCCGCCGGTCAGGGCCCCTGGAGATCGACCAGTTCCGCGAGCGCCGAGCGGTGCGCGCCCGCGGTGCCGTAGGCGAGGGAGTCGGCCTTGGCCCGCTTCAGGTGCAGGTGGGCGGGGTGTTCCCAGGTCATGCCGATGCCGCCGTGGAGTTGCACCGCTTCCTCGGTGGCGCGGACGGCGACGGGGGCGGCGTACGCCTGGGCGACGGCCACGGTCACGTCGGTGTCCTCGCCGGTGGCGAGGGCGTCCGCCGCGGCACGGGCGGCGGCCCGGAGGTGGACGACCTCCAGCCACAGCTGGGCGAGCCGGTGCTTGAGCGCCTGGAACCCGCCGACCGGCCGGTTGAACTGCTTGCGCTCCTTGAGGTAGCGGACCGTCTCGGTCAGCGCCCAGTCGGCCACACCTAGCTGCTCCGAGGCGAGCAGTCCGGCGGCGGCGCGCAGAGCCCGGCGTACGGCGGGTCCGGCGTCGCCGACCCGGCGGCCGGCCGTGCCGGCCAGGGTGACGGTGGCCAGGGGACGGGTGAGGTCCAGGGCGACCTGCGGGGTGACCGTCACGGCGTCGGCGGTCACGGCGTACAGGCCGCCGTCGTCGGCCGGGACGAGCAGCACGTCGGCGACGGCCGCGTCCGCGATGCCGGTCAGCTCGCCGTGCAGGGTGCCGTTCTCGGCGCGTACGGTCGCGAAGGCGGCGTCCGGGGCGAGGTGCAGTCCGACCGCGAGGGCGCCGATGGTCCGCCCGGAGGCCAGCCGGCCGAGCAGCTCCTCGTCGGCGCAGGCGAGCAGGGCCTCGGTGGCCACGACGGCGCTCGTGAGGTACGGCACGGGGGCGACCGCCCGCCCCAGTTCCTCCAGCACGACCGCGGCTTCACGGGCGGAGGCGCCCTGGCCGCCCTGCGCCTCGGGCACCAGCAGGCCGGCCAGGCCCATGCCGTCGGCGAGCAGCTTCCACAGGGCGAGGTCGTGCGGGGTGTCCGACTCGGTGCGGGTGATCACGTCGGCCGGGGCGCAGTGGTCCGTGAGGAGGTCACGGACGGCGGCACGCAGCGCCACTTCCTCCTCGGAGTAGAGGAGATCCGGCTGTGTACTCATCGGGCCAGGTCCTTCCAGGCGACGTCCTTGTCGGTGCGCGGCTCGGCGGGCAGGCCCAGGACGCGCTCGGCGACGATGTTCAGCAGGACCTCGCTGGTCCCGCCCTCGATGCTGTTGCCCTTGGAACGCAGGTAGCGGTATCCGGCGTCCCGGCCGGTGAAGTCGACGAGTTCGGGGCGGCGCATGGTCCAGTCGTCGTACAACAGGCCCTCTTCGCCGCGGAGTTCGACTTCGAGGCCGCTGATCTCCTGGTTGAGGCGGGCGAAGGCCAGCTTCATGCCGGAGCCCTCGTAGCCGGGCTGGCCGGCGACGAGCTGCTGGCGCAGGCGTTCGCCGGTGAACCGGGTGACCTCGGCCTCGACCCACAGCCGCAGCAGGCGCTGGTGCAGGTCGTGGGTGCGCAGTGCGGGGCGTTCGCGCCAGGTGCGGGCGACGGGGCCGATCATGCCGCCCTCGCGGGGCACGGCCATGCCGCCGATGGAGACACGCTCGTTCATGAGGGTGGTCTGCGCGACCCGCCAGCCGTCACCGGCCCTGCCGAGGCGGCGGGTGTCGGGGATGCGGACGTCGGTGAGGAAGACCTCGTTGAACTCGGCCTCGCCGGTGATCTGGCGCAGCGGCCGGACCTCGACGCCCGGGTCGGTCATGTCGCAGACGAAGTAGGTGATGCCCTGGTGCTTGGGCACGTCCGGGTCGGTGCGGGCGATGAGGATGGCCCAGCGGGCGACGTGCGCGCTCGACGTCCACACCTTCTGCCCGTTGACGATCCACTCGTCGCCCTCGCGCACCGCCCGGGTGCCGAGCGCGGCCAGGTCGGAACCGGCGCCGGGTTCACTGAACAGCTGGCACCAGACCTCCTCCCCGGTCCACAGGGGCCGCAGGTAGCGCCGCTTCTGTTCCTCGGTGCCGTACTCGAGGATCGTCGGCGCGGCCATGCCCAGGCCGATGCCGATGCGCCGGGGGTCGTTGTCGGGGGCGCCGGCGGCCTCCAGTTCGGCGTTGACGACGCCCTGGAGGGACCGCGGGGCACCGAGCCCCCCGAGGCCCTCGGGGTAGTGCACCCAGGCCAGTCCGGCGTCGAAACGGGCCCGGAGGAAGTCCAGGCGGTCGGTGGTCGCGGGCGGGTACTGGGCCAGCAACTGCTGGGTGCGGCGGCGCAGTTCATCGGTGCCGGTCATGCGGCGGCTCCCTTCTCCAGGACGACGGCCACCCGGCCGGTGGTACTTCCGTCGGCGACCCGCTGCACGGCGTGCGCCGCCTCGGCGAGGGGCACGCGCTCGCTCACCAGCGGCTTGATCGCGCCGCGGGCGGCCAGCTCGGTCAGTTCCTCGTGGCAGCGCCGGACCAGCTCGGGGTTCTTGGTGTTGTACAGGCCCCAGTGCAGGCCGAGGATGGCGTAGTTCTTCACCAGGGCGTGGTTGAGGGCCGGGCTCGGAATGGTGCCGCTGGCGAAGCCGACGACGACGATCCGGCCCTCGAAGGCGACCAGCTTCGCGGACTGCGTGTAGGCGGCCCCGCCTACCGGGTCGTAGATCACGTCGGCGCCCCGGCCGCCGGTCGCCTCCTTGACGGCGGCGACGACGTCCTCGGCACGCCGGTCGACCACCGCGTCGCAGCCCAGCCCGCGGGCGACGGCGGCCTTGTCCGCGCCGCCCACGACACCGATCACGGTGGCGCCGGCGGCCTTGCCGAGCTGTACGGCCGCGCTGCCCACACCGCCGGCGGCGGCGTGCACCAGCAGGGTCTCCCCCGCCTCCAGGCGGGCCCGGCGGTGGAGGCCGAACCAGCCCGTCTGGTAGCCGATGTGCAGCGCTGCGGCCTCGGCGTCGTCCAGGGAGTCGGGCGCGGGGAGCAGGGCGCGGGCGTCGGCGAGGGCGTACTCGGCGAAACCGCCGTGGGGCAGCGCGGGGTTGGCGAGCACGCGCCGGCCGTCCTCGGTCTCGCCGCAGATCTCCACGCCCGGGGTGAAGGGCAGCGGCGGGCGCACCTGGTACTGGCCCCGGCACAGCAGCGCGTCCGGGAAGTTGATGTTGGCGGCGCGCACCCGCAGCAGCACCTGGTCGTCGGCCGGCGTGGGCGGCTCCACATCGGTGAGGCGCATCACCTCGCCGGGCTCGCCGTTCTCGTGCACTTGCCATGCCTGCATGCGGGGCCTCCACGGGACTGCTTCGTCTGACCGGGTCCGACCGCATACTAAGCGGTCGCTTGCCGATCAGGGAACAGTCGGGTGCGTCACGTACGGGCCGGCCGCGCCCGGACGTGCATGCGCTCGCCCTGCGGCCCGAAGAGGCTGAGGAACTCCACGGGCCCCTCCCCCGTCGACCCGAACCAGTGCGGCACGCGCGTGTCGAACTCCGCCGCCTCCCCCGCCGCCAGCACCACGTCGTGCTCGCCGAGCACCAGCCGCAACCGCCCGGACAGCACGTACAGCCACTCGTAGCCCTCGTGGGTGCGCGGTTCCGGCGCCTGCCTGCGCTCCGGTTCGCGCACCTTGTAGGCCTGGAGGCCGCCGGGCTGGCGGGTCAGCGGCCAGAACGTGCGGCCGTTGCGCTGGACGGGCTCGGCCCGCACCCGGGGGTCGCCGGCCGGCGGGGCGCCGACCAGCTCGTCCAGCGGTACCTGGTGGGCCTCGGCGATGGGCAGCAGCAGCTCCAGGCTGGGCCTGCGCAGGCCGGACTCCAGCCGGGAGAGGGTGCTGACGGAGATGCCGGTGGCCTCGGACAGCGCCGCCAGGGTCACCGCCCGCTCCTTGCGGATCCGCCGCAGCCGGGGGCCCACCTCGGCGAGGACGTCGTCGGTGCTCATGCCCGTATTGCAGGTTCGGCAAGGGTGTTTGTCAATACGGCACGACGGGCGCCGGGCGGCCGGCGGGGTGACGCTCGAGTCACGTCCGCTCCTCGCCGTACCCGGTGCGGCCGTCCGGGTGTGGGGTGCGCACCCGCGGTGCACCATGACTGCATGCTGCTGACCCGGTTGGCCGAGGTGTCCCGGGACGTCGCCGCGACGGCGGCCCGGTCCCGCAAGACCGCGCTGCTCGCGGAGCTGTTCCGCGACGCGGAGGCGGACGACGTGCCGATCGTCATCCCCTACCTGGCCGGACGCCTGCCACAGGGCCGGCTCGGGGTCGGCTGGAGGGTGCTGAGCCGCCCGGTCCCGCCGGCGGCCGAGCCCACGCTCACCGTCCAGGAGGTCGACGCCCGGCTCACCGAGCTGGGCAAGGTCTCCGGGCCCGGCTCCCAGGCGGAGCGGGCCCGGATCGTCGGCGAGCTGATGGGCGCGGCGACGGAGGCGGAACAGCGTTTCCTGCTCGGCCTGCTCAGCGGCGAGGTCCGGCAGGGCGCGCTGGACGCGGTCGCGGTGGAAGGGCTGGCCCGCGCGACCGGCGCGGACCCGGCGGACGTACGGCGGGCCGTGATGCTCGCGGGTTCGCTCCAGGCGGTGGCCCGGGCACTGCTCGGCGAGGGCCCCCGGGCGCTGGAGGCGTTCCGGCTCACCGTCGGCCGCCCGGTGCTGCCCATGCTGGCGCACAGCGCCTCCTCGGTCGCGGAGGCGGTGGAGAAGCTGGGTGTCTGCGCGGTGGAGGAGAAGCTGGACGGCATCCGGGTCCAGGTCCACCGGGACGGCGACACGGTACGGATCCACACCCGGACCCTGGACGACATCACCGGCCGGCTGCCCGAAGTGGTCGCCTCCGCGCTGGAGTTGCGGGGCGAGCGGTTCATCCTGGACGGTGAGGTGATCTCGTTCGACGCCGGTGGGCGGCCCCGCTCCTTCCAGGAGACGGCGGGCCGGGTGGGTTCCCGCACGGACGTGGCGAGGGCCGCCGAGGAGACCCCGGTCTCCCCCGTCTTCTTCGACGCCCTCTCGGTCGACGGCCGCGACCTGCTCGACCTGTCCTTCGCCGAGCGGCACGCGGAGCTGGCCCGGCTGGTGCCCGAGCCCATGCGGGTACGCCGGACGGTGGCCTCGGGGCCGCCGGACATCCCGGAGGCGGAACGGTTCCTCGCCGACACCCTGGCCCGCGGCCACGAAGGTGTGGTGGTGAAGGCACTGGACGCGCCGTACAGCGCGGGCCGGCGCGGTGCCTCCTGGCTCAAGGTCAAGCCCGTCCACACGCTGGACCTGGTGGTCCTGGCCGCCGAGTGGGGCCACGGCCGCCGCACCGGCCGGCTCTCCAACCTCCACCTGGGCGCCCGCAACCCGGACGGCACCTTCACGATGCTCGGCAAGACCTTCAAGGGCATGACCGACGCGATGCTCGCCTGGCAGACCGAACGGCTCCGGGAGCTGGCCGTCGAGGACGAGGGCTGGGTGATCCGGGTGCGCCCCGAACTCGTCGTGGAGATCGCCTACGACGGTCTCCAGCGCTCCTCCCGCTACCCGGCCGGTGTGACCCTCCGCTTCGCCCGCGTGGTCCGCTACCGGGAGGACAAGCGTCCGGAGGAGGCCGATACCGTGGAGGCCCTGCTGGCGGCCCACCCGGAGGTCACACCGTGACGGTGCGTGCGACGAAGCGCAGTGCGGGACTACTGGTGTTCCGGCACACCGAGGACGGCCCGGAGGTGTTGCTCGGCCATATGGGCGGCCCGCTCTGGGCGAAGAAGGACGTGGGCGCGTGGACCGTGCCCAAGGGTGAGTACGGGCCGGACGAACCGGCCTGGGAGGCGGCCCGGCGGGAGTTCCGGGAGGAACTGGGGATCGCGCCGCCCGACGGCGAGGCCGTACCGCTGGGCGAGGTCGTGCAGCGCAACGGGAAGATCGTCACCGCGTGGGCGGTGGAGGGGGACCTCGACCCGGGGACGATCGTCCCGGGCACCTTCACCATGGAGTGGCCGCCGAGGTCCGGCCGCAGGCAGGAGTTCCCGGAGCTGGACCGGGTGGCGTGGTTCGGTCCGGACCGGGCCCGTGCGGTGATCGTCACGGCGCAGGCCGCGTTTCTCGACCGGCTGGCGGAGCACTCGGGCTGAAGAGGCGACCACGCGTTGCGGTCGGCCCTGCCGCGCGCGAAGGTCGGAAGAAGCCCGCTCCCAGGGAGGTCGGCCATGCCCATCGCGACGGTGAACCCGGCGAACGGCGAGACGCTCAAGATGTACGAGCCCATGGGCGAGGAGGAGCTGGAACGCCGGCTCCAGCTCGCCGAGGCCACGTTCCGCACCTACCGCACGACCACGTTCGCCGAGCGTGCCCGGCTGCTGACCAGGGCCGCCGACCTGCTG
Organism: Streptomyces sp. NPDC028722; assembly: GCF_040637655.1. Taxonomy (NCBI): domain Bacteria; kingdom Bacillati; phylum Actinomycetota; class Actinomycetes; order Kitasatosporales; family Streptomycetaceae; genus Streptomyces; species Streptomyces sp. NPDC028722. Next base: position 159,668 of record NZ_JBEZWU010000018.1, on the reverse strand, counting down.
GACGAGGACCGGCAGGAGATCGGCCGGGTGATGACCACCGAGATGGGCAAGCCGGTCGGGCAGGCGCGGGCGGAGGCCGCCAAGTGCGCCAAGGCCATGCGCTGGTACGCGGAGCGCGCCGAGGGACTGCTCGCCGACGAGGAGCCGCCCGAGCAGGACGTGCGGGACTCCGGCGCCTCCCGGGTGCGGGTGCGCTACCGCCCGCTCGGCCCGGTCCTCGCCGTGATGCCCTGGAACTTCCCGCTCTGGCAGGTGATCCGGTTCGCCGCGCCCGCTCTGATGGCCGGCAACGTGGGCCTGCTCAAGCACGCCTCAAACGTGCCCCAGACGGCCCTGTACCTGGAGGACCTGTTCCACCGGGCGGGCTTCCCGGAAGGCTGCTTCCAGACGCTGCTGATCGGCTCCGCGGCGGTGGACGACATCCTGCGCGACGAGCGCGTGAAGGCCGCCACCCTGACCGGCAGCGAGCCGGCGGGCCGGGCGGTCGCCTCCACCGCCGGGGAGATGATCAAGAAGACGGTGCTGGAACTGGGCGGCAGCGACCCCTTCGTCGTCATGCCCTCCGCCGACCTGGACCGCGCGGCCGAGGTCGCGGTGACCGCGCGGGTGCAGAACAACGGGCAGTCCTGCATCGCCGCCAAGCGGTTCATCGTCCACACCGACGTCTACGACGCCTTCGCCGAGAAGTTCGCCGCCGGCATGCGGGCCCTGCGGGTCGGCGACCCGCTGGAGGAGGACACCGAGGTGGGGCCGCTCGCCAGCGAGCGGGGGCGGACCGATCTGGAGGAGCTGGTCGACGACGCGCGGCGGGGCGGCGCCGAGGTGCTGTGCGGCGGGCAGCGGCCCGACGGGCCCGGCTGGTACTACCCGCCGACCGTGCTCGCCGGCATCACCCGCGAGATGCGCGTCCACCGCGAGGAGACGTTCGGACCGGTCGCCACGCTGTACCGGGCCGGTGACCTGGACGAGGCGGTCCTCATCGCCAACGACTCCATGTTCGGCCTGAGTTCCAACGTGTGGACGCGGGACGAGAGCGAGGTCGACCGGTTCGCGCGGGACCTGGAGGCCGGTGCCGTGTACGTGAACGGGATGACCGCCTCGCATCCGGCGTTCCCGTTCGGCGGGGTCAAGCGGTCGGGGTACGGGCGTGAGCTGTCCGGGCACGGAATCCGGGAGTTCTGCAACATCACCACGGTTTGGCAGGGTGCGTGAGCGCCACGCGGCTAACATCCCGTTCTGTGAACCGCGAAGTGACCCTGCCTCTGATCGTCGACGACCGCGGTACCTTGCAGGTGGCCGCGGCCGACGTGAGTAAGTTGTTGCGGACCGTGGGCGCGCGGTGGCTGCACCTCGTCGACGCCGGGGAGCAGCGGCTGGACGAGGACACGGTCGCCGCTCTGACCATCGAGCTCGCGAAGCTGGCGGACCGGATCGACGTGGCATGTATCGCGCACAGCAGCGGGGCGCCGTAGGGCCGCCCACGTGTTGCCGGACGCGGGAGCGTGAGCCGCTCCCGCGCCCACCGCGGCCCCCGGCCGCCCCGCCCTCCGGCCGCCCTGCCTGGCCGTCGTAACGGCCGGCCCGATGTTTTCCCTCGACCGGCGGCGGAATTTCCCCTGGTCGCCGTATCCGGTGTCCCCGATTCGGAGTAGTCCAACGAGAGATCGTGGGCCTCCCGGGTGACGGTGGGTGGAGCACCCACAGAGGTGAACCACCTACGGACCGGTGGGCGAAGGCCCGCCGGCACGCGGAAAGCAGGGACGGTTCATGGCGACTTTGTGCAGACCCTCGGTATCGGTCCCGGAGCACGTGATCACGATGGAGGAGACGCTGGAGCTGGCGCGCTCCCGCCACGAGGACCACCCTCAACTGCCCCTCGCGCTGCGGCTCATCGAGAACACGGGCGTGAAGACCCGGCACCTCGTGCAGCCCATCGAGGAGACCCTCGAGCACCCGGGCTTCGAGGACCGCAACAAGCTCTACGAGGCCGAGGCCAAGGCCCGGGTCCCCGCGGTGATCCAGCGCGCGCTCGACGACGCCGAGCTGCTCACCAGCGACATCGACGTGATCATCTACGTCTCGTGCACGGGCTTCATGATGCCCTCGCTCACGGCGTGGCTGATCAACGAGATGGACTTCGACAGCACCACCCGGCAGCTCCCCATCGCCCAGCTGGGCTGCGCGGCCGGCGGTGCGGCGATCAACCGGGCCCACGACTTCTGCTCGGCCTACCCGAACGCCAACGCCCTGATCGTGGCCTGCGAGTTCTGCTCGCTGTGCTACCAGCCCACCGACCTCGGCATCGGCTCGCTGCTCTCCAACGGCCTGTTCGGTGACGGCATCGCCGCCGCCGTGGTGCGCGGGCAGGGCGGCACGGGCGTCCGGCTGGAGCGCAACGGCTCGTACCTGATCCCGAAGACGGAGGACTGGATCGCGTACGACGTCCGGGCCACCGGGTTCCACTTCCTGCTGGACAAGCGGGTCCCCACGACCATGGAACCGCTTGCCCCGGCGCTCAAGGACCTGGCGGGCCTGCACGGCTGGGACGCGTCCGACCTGGACTTCTACATCATCCACGCGGGCGGCCCCCGAATACTCGACGACCTCAGCAAGTTCCTGAAGGTCGAGCCGCACGCGTTCCGGTTCAGCCGGGCCACGCTCACCGACTACGGCAACATCGCCAGCGCCGTCGTCCTGGACGCACTGCGCCGGCTGTTCGACGAGGGCGGCGCCGAGGACGGGGCGCGCGGACTGCTCGCCGGGTTCGGCCCCGGGATCACCGCCGAGATGACGGTGGGCCGCTGGGCCTCCTCGAACGGGGACGGGCGATGACCGAGGAGACCCTCACCGGGCTCCTGCCCCCGGTCCGGCACTGGCCGGCGCTCGACCTGAGCGGGACGGACTTCGACCCGGTGCTGGCCGAGCTGATGCGGGAGGGCCCGGTGACCCGCGTCCGTCTGCCCAACGGCGAGGGCTGGGCGTGGCTGGTCACCCGGTACGACGACGTGCGCGCGGTGGCCAACGACCCCCGCTTCAGCCGGGAGGCGGTGATGGACAAGCCCGTCACCCGGCTCGCCCCGCACTTCATCCCCGACCGGGGCGCGGTCGGCTTCCTCGACCCGCCCGACCACACCCGGCTGCGCCGCTCGGTGGCCGCCGCCTTCACGGCGAAGGGCGTGGAGCGGCTGCGGGACAAGGCGCGCGGCATGCTGGACGAGCTGGTGGACCGCATGCTCCAGGACGGTGCGCCCGCCGATCTCACCAGTGCGGTGCTCAGCCCGTTCCCCATCGCGGTGATCTGCGAGCTGATGGGCGTGCCGCCCGGTGACCGGGACGAGATGCACAACTGGACCCAGCTGATCCTGTCCTCCGCGCACGGCAAGGAGGTCAGCGAGAAGGCGAAGCGCGAGATGAGCGCCTGCTTTCAGGACCTGATCGGCGGGCGCGGGCACAGCACGGGCGAGGACGTCACCTCGCTCCTCGGTGCCGCCGTGGGCCGGGGCGAGGTGACCCCGGAGGAGGCCGTCGGCCTCGCCGTCCTGCTCCAGATCGGCGGCGAGGCGGTCACCAACAACAGCGGGCAGCTGTTCTACCTGCTGCTGACCCGCCCCGACCTCGTGGAGCGGCTGCGCGCGGAGCCGGAGATCCGCCCCCGGGCGATCGACGAACTCCTGCGCTACATCCCGCACCGCAACGCGGTCGGCCTGTCCCGGATCGCCCTGGAGGACGTGGAGATCCAAGGCGTCCGCATCCGCGCCGGCGACGCGGTCTACGTCTCCTACCTGGCCGCCAACCGCGACCCGGACGTCTTCCCCGAACCGGAGACCATCGACTTCGCCCGCAGTCCCAACCCGCATGTGTCGTTCGGTTTCGGCCCGCACTACTGCCCCGGCGGCATGCTGGCCCGGCTGGAGGAGGAACTGCTGATGGACGCCCTGCTGGACCGGGTAGCGGACCTGAGACTGGCCGTGCCGCCGGACCGGGTGCCGTTCCGCAGGGGTGCGCTGATCCGGGGCCCCGAGGCCCTTCCGGTGACCTGGTGACCGGCCCATGACGGAGACGGAGGGACTGTACGTGCCGCCGGGCCACGGCCGCGTGGTGGAGACCCCGGCCCAACGGGTGACGTTCAAGGTCACCGGAACCCACTCGCGGATGGCCTCCACCTTCGAGGTGGAGGTCCCGCCGGGCTTCGACGTCGGCGCCCATGTGCACACCCGCAGCGAGGAGCTGTTCTACGTCCTGGAGGGCGAACTGGACGTGCTCGCCTTCGAGCCCCGCGTCCGCACCCCGGACAACTGGCGGAAGTGGGTGTCGGGTTCGGGCAGCACAGTGGTGCGGGCGACGCCGGGCACGGTCGTCGTCGTACCACCCGGCTGCCCGCACGCGTTCGCGAACCCGACGGACACGCCCGCGAAGATGTTCTTCCAGGCGAGTCCGCCACCGGATCACGAGCGCTACTTCGAGGAGCTGCTGGAGATCCTCGGCAACGGCGGCCCGCCGGACCAGGAGGCCATCGAGGCGTTGCGGGCCAAGTACGACATCGAGCAGCTCACCCCGTTGAGACACCGGTGAGCGTCCCCGCCGGCGGGGACACCGGGAACGCGCGCGGCGAGCCGCGGCGCACCCGCCCCCGCCGCGCTAGCGGATCGGCATCCCGGCCAGCGTCCGTGCGATGACGAGCCGCTGGATCTCGCTCGTCCCCTCGAAGATCGTGTAGATGGCCGCGTCCCGGTGCATCCGCTCCACCGGGTACTCGCGGGTGTACCCGTTGCCGCCGAGGATCTGGATGGCCTGCCCGGTGACCTTCTTCGCGGTCTCGCTGGCGAACAGCTTGGACATCGATCCCTCGGCCGCCGTGAACGACCTGCCGTTGACCGCCATCCACGAGGCCCGCCACACCAGCAGCCGCGCCGCGTCGATCTGCGTCCGCATGTCCGCGAGCTGGAAGGCCACGCCCTGGTTGTCGATGATGGGCCGCCCGAACTGCTCGCGCGTCCTGGCGTAGTCGAGGGCGACCTCGTACGCGGCGCGGGCGGTGCCGACCGCCATCGCGCCCACGGCCGGCCGCGAGGCCTCGAAGGTGGCCATCGCCGCGTTCTTCACCCGCTCCCCGCCGGCGGCCTTCGCCCGCTCCCGGGCCCGGGCGAGCCGCTCGTCCAGCTTCTGCTTGCCGCCGAGCAGGCAGGAGCCGGGGACGCGGACGTCGTCGAGGACGACCTCGGCGGTGTGCGAGGCGCGGATGCCGTGCTTCTTGAACTTCTGGCCCTGGCGGAGGCCCGGCGTGCCCGGCGGGACGATGAAGGACGCGTGGCCCTTGGAGCCCAGCTCCGGGTCGACGACGGCGACGACGACGTGGACGTTGGCGATGCCGCCGTTGGTCGCCCAGGTCTTCGTGCCGTTGATCACCCACTCGTCCTTGGCCTCGTCGTACACGGCCCGCGTGCGCATCGAGGCCACGTCGGAGCCGGCGTCGGGCTCGGAGGAGCAGAACGCGGCGACCTTGACGTCACTGGCGTCGCCGTACATCTGCGGGATCCAGGTGCCGATCTGTTCCTCGGTTCCGTTGGCGAGGACGCCCACGGCGGCCAGGCCCGTGCCCACAATGGAGAGGGCGATCCCCGCGTCGCCCCAGAACAGTTCCTCCATCGCCATCGGGATGCCGAGACCGGTGGGGTCGAAGTACTGCTGCGCGTAGAAATCGAGGGAGTAGATGCCGACCTTCGCCGCCTCCTGGATGACCGGCCAGGGGGTCTCCTCGCGCTCGTCCCACTCGGCGGCGGCGGGCCGGATCACGTCCGCGGCGAAGCCATGGAGCCAGTCCCGGACTTCCCTCTGTTCGTCGTTCAGCTCCATGGTGAACTCGGCCATGTCCCCTCCAGCGGCGGCAGTGCGATGTTACTAGCGGTAACGCGAGTCTGTTACCGACCGGTAGGAAAAGTCAACCGATGCAGGTCCCCGGTATCCCGTTCGATGTCAGGGGCCCGGTCAGTGTTAGTTTGCGCTGGCGTCACCGAATCAGCACGGGTGGGGAGAGCACATGGACACCACGCAGCGGACCGATCAGCAGCGGTCCGCCGACCGTCGACGGCGCGAGCTGCTGGAGGCCGCCGACCGGGTGGTGCTGCGCGACGGCCCGCAGGCGTCGATGAACGCCATCGCGGCGGAGGCCGGCATCACCAAACCCATCCTCTACCGGCACTTCGGCGACAAGGGCGGACTGTACGCCGCCCTCGCCAAGCGGCACACCGACGCGCTGCTGGACTCGCTGCGGGCCGCGCTGGACGCCCCGGCGGACCGGCGGGAGCGGGTGGAGTCCACGCTGGACACCTACCTCGCCGCGATCGAGGCCCGGCCCCAGGTGTACCGCTTCCTGATGCACCCCGCGGAGGGCAGCACCGGTCACGACCAGGGGTTCGACGTGGGCAAGCACTCCGCCCCGCTGCTGCGGCGGATGGGCGAGGAACTGGCCCGGGTCATCGAGGAGCGGGTGGACCTCGGGCCGGAGAGCCAGCGGCTGGCCCGGGTGTGGGGCCACGGCATCGTCGGGATGATGCACGCGGCCGGCGACTGGTGGCTGGGCGAACGACCCTGCACCAGGGCCGAGTTGGTGCGCTCTCTGGCCGACCTGCTGTGGGGGCGGCTCGCGGCGGCCGGGGACCGGCTGGGCGGTCCCGGGTTCTGACCGCCCTGCCGCGCGACACACCTCACCGGTGCCACGAGGCCCGGGCGATCCGGCGCAGCAGCCTGCGCCTGCGCAGGCCCGTGAGGTGGTCGGCGTACACGCGCCCGTCCAGGTGGTCGCACTCGTGCTGGAGGCACCGGGCGAAGAAGCCCGTGCCGTGGACCGTGACCGGCTCCCCGGTCACGGTGAACCCCTCGACCACCGCGTGGTCGTACCGTTCCGTGCCCGCCTCCAGCCCCGGCAGGGACAGACAGCCCTCCGGGCCGCGGAGCACCACGCCGTCCGTCTCCACCAGGCGCGGATTGACGACGTGACCGAGGTGACGGACGTCCTCGTCGTCGGGACAGTCGTACACGAACACCCGCAGACCGACCCCGATCTGGTTCGCGGCCAGGCCCACCCCGCGCGCCGCGTACATCGTGGCGAAGAGGTCCTCCACGAGAGCGGCCAGGCCGGCGCCGAAGTCGGTGACGTCCCGGCACGGCTCGCGCAGTGACGCGTCGCCGAGCAGGGTGAGTGGCCGGACGCGCCCGTGGACGCCCGGAATGGAACCGTGTCGCATGGCGGCAAGGGTACGGTTCGTTCAGCTCATGCCCCGCCGCGGAAGGCGTGGACCGGGATTCGGGTGTACGAACGGATCTCGATAGGCTGACGTTCACACCACGTTGCCGGATGGCCACAGGCGCGGCGCGTACGCAAGGAGGATCGAGAACTGATGGCAGGCACCTCGGACCCGCTCTCGCCGCGGGCCAAGCTGGCCGTGACCGCGGGCAAGGCGGTCGCTGCGGCATCGCGAGCAGCGGGACGCGGCAGCGGGTCGGTGATCGGCGGCAAGGTCGCGCTGAGACTCGACCCCGACCTGCTCGGGCGGCTCGCCCAGAACCTGGACGTCGTCCTGGTGTCCGCCACCAACGGCAAGACGACGACCACCCGGCTCATCGCGGAGGCGCTGGGCGCCGCGGGCCCGGTCGTGTCGAACGCGCTGGGCGCCAACATGCCGGCCGGCATCACGTCGGCGCTGGCGGGCGGTTCGGACGCGAAGTTCGGCGTCATCGAGGTCGACGAGAAGTACCTGGCCGGGGTGGCCCGCGACACCAGCCCCAAGTGCATCGCGCTGCTCAACCTCTCGCGCGACCAGCTGGACCGCGCCGCCGAGACCCGGATGCTCGCCGAGAACTGGCGTGAGGGCCTGGCCGGTTCCAAGGCGGTCATCGTCGCCAACTGCGACGACCCGCTGGTGGTGTGGGCCGCGTCCTCCTCGCCGAATGTGATCTGGGTCGCAGCCGGACAGATGTGGAAGGACGACGCCTGGTCCTGCCCGTCGTGCGGCGGCGTCATGCAGCGCCCGGGCGACGACTGGTTCTGCGGCGAGTGCGGCTTCCGGCGGCCCACGCCGTCCTGGGCGCTGTCCGGGGACCACGTGCTGGACCCGCACGGCTCCGCCTGGCCGATCCACCTCCAGCTGCCCGGCCGCGCCAACAAGGCGAACGCGGCCAGCTCCGCGGCCGTCGCCGCCGTGTTCGGCGTGCCGCCGCAGGTCGCCCTGGAGCGGATGTACCAGGTGCAGGCGGTGGCCGGACGGTACGACGTCGTCCGGTTCCAGGAGCGTGACCTGCGGCTGCTGCTGGCCAAGAACCCGGCCGGCTGGCTGGAGACGTTCTCCCTGATCGACCCGCCGCCCACCCCGGTGATCCTGTCCGTGAACGCGCGCGGCGCCGACGGCACCGACACCTCCTGGCTGTGGGACGTCGACTACACGCGGCTGACCGGCCACCCGATCTTCGTGATCGGCGACCGGAAGCTGGACCTCGCCGTCCGCCTGGAGGTCGCCAACCAGCACTTCCAGGTGTGCGAGAACCTCGACCAGGCCGTGCAGATGTGCCCGCCGGGCCGTATCGAGGTCATCGCGAACTACACCGCGTTCCAGGACCTGCGCCGCCGCGTCGGCAACTGATCATCGAAGGGCGATCACCTCATGAGCGACAACCAACTGCGGCTGGTGTGGATCTACCCCGACCTGCTGAGCACCTACGGCGACCAGGGCAACGCGCTCGTCGTGGAGCGCCGGGCCCGGCAGCGCGGCCTGGACGTGGCGCGCCTCGACGTGCGCAGCGACCAGCCGATCCCCACCTCCGGTGACATCTATCTGATCGGCGGCGGTGAGGACCGTCCGCAGCGGCTCGCCGCCGAGCGGCTGCGCCGCGACGGCCATCTCCAGCGGGCGGTGGAGAACGGCGCGATCGTCTTCTCGGTCTGCGCGGGCTACCAGATCCTCGGCCACGAGTTCATCAACGACCTCGGTCAGCGCGAGCCGGGCCTCGGCCTGCTCGACGTGGTGTCCGTGCGCGGCGAGGGCGAGCGGTGCGTCGGTGACGTGCTCGGCGACATCGACCCGCAGCTGGGGCTGCCCCCGCTGACGGGCTTCGAGAACCACCAGGGCGTCACCCACCTCGGCCCCTCCGCCCGTGCCTTCGCCCGGACGCGGATCGGCAAGGGCAACGGCACCGGGGACGGCACGGAGGGCGCGTACAACGGGACGGTTTTCGGCACGTACATGCACGGCCCGGTGCTCGCCCGCAACCCGCAGATCGCCGACCTGCTGCTGAAGCTGGCGCTGGACGTGAACGCGCTGCCGCCGATCGACGACCGCTGGTACGAGGCTCTCCGCGACGAGCGCATCGCGGCGGCACAGCAGCCCGCATGAGCACCGCGGCGCAGCAGCCCGGGTGAACACTGCGGCGCAGCAGTCCGCGTAACCGGGTGTTCAGCGGGATGTCAGCGAGGTGGGGCAGGCTCGTGGAGGGCCCGCCTGACGGCCTGTCCGCTCACATGTGCGGGCGAGTCCAGCAGGCGGACGCCCGCTACGGTGCCACCCCCTCACGCCGGTAGGGTGACCGGGAATCCGCCGGACATCGTGGTCCGGTTTCCCGGCCCACGTTGAGAAGGTATTTCGGGCTATGCGCATTGGTGTCCTCACGTCCGGCGGCGACTGCCCCGGCCTGAACGCCGTCATCCGGTCCGTCGTGCACCGCGCCGTCGCCGACCACGGCGACGAGGTCATCGGCTTCCGGGACGGCTGGAAGGGTCTCCTGGAATGCGACTACATGAAGCTCGACCTGGACGCCGTGGGCGGCATCCTGGCGCGCGGCGGCACCATCCTCGGCTCCTCCCGGGTCCGTCCGGAGCATCTGCGGGACGGGGTGGAGCGCGCCCGGGGCCATGTCGCGGAACTCGGCCTGGACGCGATCATCCCCATCGGCGGTGAGGGCACGCTGAAGGCGGCCCGGCTGCTGTCGGACAACGGGCTGCCCATCGTGGGCGTGCCCAAGACCATCGACAACGACATCGCCGTCACGGACGTGACCTTCGGGTTCGACACCGCGGTGGGTGTCGCCACCGAGGCGCTGGACCGGCTGAAGACCACCGCCGAGTCCCACCAGCGGGTCCTGATCGTGGAGGTCATGGGCCGGCACACCGGCTGGATAGCGCTGCACTCGGGCATGGCGGCCGGCGCCCACGCCATCGTCGTACCCGAGCGGCCCTTCGACATCGACGAGTTGACGCGGAAGGTCGGCGAGCGGTTCGAGGCGGGCAAGCGGTTCGCGATCGTCGTCGCCGCGGAGGGCGCCAAGCCCCGCCCGGGCTCCATGGAGTTCGACGAGGGCGGCAAGGACGTCTACGGCCACGAGCGCTTCGCGGGGATCGCCCGGCAGCTGTCGGTCGAGCTGGAGCAGCGGCTCGGCAAGGAGGCCCGGCCGGTCATCCTCGGGCATGTGCAGCGGGGCGGCACGCCGACGGCGTACGACCGGGTGCTGGCGACGCGGTTCGGCTGGCACGCGGTGGAGGCCGTGCACCGGGGCGAGTTCGGCAGGATGACGGCGCTGCGCGGGACCGACATCGTGATGGTGTCGCTGGCGGAGGCCGTGGAGACGCTGAAGACGGTGCCGCCGGCGCGGTACGTCGAGGCGGAGTGCGTCCTGTAGCGCGGTGGCCCGGAGCCTGACATGCCGCCCCCGGTCACGGTCGTGACCGGGGGCGGTTCTACTCTTGGGGCGGACAACTCGTACAACCCCCACGAATCAGGAGCCGGCGGATGGATCACAGCGGGCACGGCATGACCATGGATCTGCCGCCGTTCACGCTGGGACGAGGGCTCGGATGGTCGGCGGACCCCTTTTTCCTCGTCGCCTGTCTGGCCGGGCTGGCTCTGTACGGCTGGGGTGTCGTGCGGCTGCGGCGGCGCGGGGACGCCTGGCCGGTCTCGCGGACCGTGTCGTACGTCGTCGGCGTGCTCACCATCGTGCTGGTGATGTGCACCAGGCTGAACGACTACGGCATGGTCATGTTCAGCGTGCACATGGTGCAGCACATGGTGATCAGCATGCTGTCGCCGATCCTCATCCTGCTGGGCGCCCCGGTGACACTGGCGCTGCGCGCGCTGCCGGCCGCCGGCCGGGGCCGCAGAGGCCCGCGCGAGCTGCTGCTGATGCTGCTGCACAGCCGGTACATGCGGATCATCACGCACCCGGCGTTCACGATCCCGCTGTTCATCGCGAGCCTGTACGCCCTGTACTTCTCCCCGCTGTTCGACTTCCTGATGGGCTCCAGGACCGGGCACATCGCGATGATGGTGCACTTCCTCGCGGTCGGGGTCGTGTTCTTCTGGCCGATCATCGGTGTCGACCCGGGCCCGCACCGGCCGGGTCATCTGATGCGGATGCTGGAGCTGTTCGCGGGCATGCCTTTCCACGCGTTCTTCGGCATCGCGCTGATGATGGCGTCGACGCCGATGGTGGAGACCTTCCGGCATCCGTCGGCCTCGCTCGCCGTGGACGCGCTGTCCGACCAGAGCGCGGCGGGCGGCATCGCCTGGGCGTTCAGCGAGATCCCGTCGGTGCTGGTGCTGATAGCGCTGCTGTTCCAGTGGTACCGCTCCGAACAGCGGCAGGCCAGGCGCACGGACCGGGCCGCCGACCGGGACGGCGACAAGGAGCTGGCGGCGTACAACGCCTATCTGGCCTCCCTCAACGCCCGCGAGGGCTGACCCGCCCGCTTCCCGCGGGGCGCTTCCGTCGCCCCCGGTGGCGACGAGGTATCCCCTCCGGGCGGGAATCGGGGCACCATGGTCATGGACGGACCATGAGGAGGGTGTCGCGATGCGCGGATCCACGAACGGTTCCATGAACGGTTCCACCAGGACGATGGGGGTGCTCACGGTCGGCGGGCTCGTCGTCGTGACCGCCTACACGGTCGCCCTCGGCAGCAACGGCTGGCTGTGGTTCGGCTGGGTGGTCCTGGGGCTGCTGACCCTCGCCATGGTCGTCACCCGGTCGTGAGCCCGTCCCCGGCGCGCCCGTTCACTACAGTGCCCGCATGAACAGCAGGACGCCCTCCTTCGACGAGCTGGACCGCAGGATCATCACCGCGCTGATGGGCAACGCCCGGACCAGCTTCGCCGAGATCGGCGCGGTGATCGGGCTCTCCGCCACGGCGGTCAAGCGACGCGTGGACCGGCTGCGCGAGACCGGGGTGATCACCGGGTTCACGGCGACGGTGCAGCCCTCGGCGCTGGGCTGGCGCACGGAGGCGTACGTCGAGGTCTACTGCGAGGGCGCCGCCCCGCCCCGGCGCCTGGCGGAGGTCGTCCGCAACCATCCGGAGATAGCGGCGGCCATGACGGTCACCGGGGGCGCCGACGCGCTGCTGCACGTGCGCGCCCGGGACGTGGAGCACTTCGAGGAGGTGCTGGAACGGATCCGCGCCGAGCCGTTCATCCGGAAGACGATCAGCGTGATGGTGCTGTCCCATCTGCTCCCGGAGAGCCCGGAGGCGGGCGCCACCCACGCGGCACCCGAGTGACCTCCGCGACGCGCAGCATTCGTGCGCGCCCGGTGGAAACAACGCAGCGTTCCTGCGCGTCCGCGCAGCTCATGTCGCTTGTCGTCCGTCTCCCTCTCTTCCTACCGTGGTGGCACCCCAAGTGACACACAGAAGAGCGGAGGAAACCCTCTGTGTCCGACGTGCGTGTGCAGCGCTCCCGGCGGTTCCTGGTCTGCGAACCCAGGCACTTCGCCGTCCAGTACGCGATCAACCCCTGGATGTCTCCGGACCGGCCCGTCGACGTGGATCTCGCCCGTGAGCAGTGGCAGGCGCTGATCCGCGCCTACCGCACCCACGGCCACACGGTCGACGCCGTCCCGCCGGTCCCGGGCCTGCCCGACATGGTGTTCGCGGCGAACGCGGCGTTCGTCGTCGGCGGCCGGGTCTTCGGCTCCCTCTTCCACGCCCCGGAGCGGCGCCCGGAATCGGTGCACTACGACACCTGGTTCACGACGGCGGGCTATGACGTGCACCGCCCGGGATCCGTGGCCGAGGGCGAGGGCGACCTGGTGTGGACCGGCCGGTACGTGCTCGCCGGCACCGGGTTCCGCACCACGCGGGAGGCGCACCGGGAGGTGCAGGAGTTCCTCGGCCACCCGGTGATCGGCCTGACCCTGGTGGACCCGTACTTCTATCACCTGGACACGGCGCTGTTCGTCCTGGACGACGACAACATCTGCTACTACCCGCAGGCGTTCTCGCCGGGCAGCCGGGAGGTCCTGCGGCGGCTGTACCCGGACGCGGTGCTCGCCACCCGCGAGGACGCGATGGCGTTCGGGCTGAACTCCGTCTCCGACGGCCGTCACGTCTTCATCGCACCCCGGGCCGAGGCGCTGGCCGAGCGCCTGTCCGGCCACGGTTACGTCCCCGTCCCCGTCGACCTGTCGGAGTTCCACAAGGCCGGCGGAGGCATCAAGTGCTGCACCCAGGAGATCCGCTGATGACCGCACCCGCGCGCACCCGTACGTCCGACGACCTGATCCGCGCCGAGGAGCCGGTTCTCGCGCACAACTACCACCCGCTGCCCGTGGTGGTGGCCCGCGCCGAGGGCAGCTGGGTGGAGGACGTGGAGGGCAACCGTTACCTCGACATGCTGGCCGGCTACTCGGCCCTCAACTTCGGCCACCGGCATCCGGCGTTGATCGAGGCCGCCCACCGCCAGCTCGACCGGCTCACCCTCACCTCCCGCGCGTTCCACAACGACCGGCTGGCCGGGTTCGCCGAGCGGCTCGCCGAGCTGACCGGTCTGGACATGGTGCTGCCGATGAACACCGGCGCGGAGGCGGTGGAGAGCGGCGTGAAGGTGGCGCGCAAGTGGGCGTACGACGTGAAGGGGGTCCCGGACGGGCAGGCGACGATCGTGGTCGCCGCGGACAACTTCCACGGCCGGACGACGACCATCGTCAGCTTCTCCACCGACGAGACGGCCCGCGCGGGCTTCGGCCCCTTCACGCCCGGCTTCCGGATCGTGCCGTACAACGACCTGGCCGCGCTGGAGTCGGCCGTCGACGACACCACGGCGGCGGTGCTGATCGAGCCGATCCAGGGCGAGGCGGGTGTGCTCATCCCGGACGACGGCTACCTCGCCGGGGTGCGCGAGCTGACCCGCCGCAAGGGCTGCCTGTTCATCGCCGACGAGATCCAGTCCGGCCTCGGCCGCACGGGCCGTACCCTCGCGGTCGAGCACGAGGACGTCGTCCCGGACGTGCTGCTGCTCGGCAAGGCGCTGGGCGGCGGCATCGTGCCGGTGTCGGCGGTCGTGGCCCGGCGCGAGGTGCTGAGTGTGCTGCACCCGGGCGAGCACGGCTCGACGTTCGGCGGCAACCCGCTCGCGGCGGCGGTCGGCACGGCCGTGGTGGAGTTGCTGGAGACCGGCGAGTTCCAGCGCCGGGCGGCCGAGCTGGGCGTCATCCTGCGGGACGGGCTGACCGGGCTGGTCGGCAACGGCGTGGCCGGGTTCCGGGCGCGCGGGCTGTGGGCGGGCGTGGACGTCGACCCGGCCCTCGGCACCGGTCGCGAGATCAGCGAGCGCCTCATGCGCGAGGGGATCCTGGTCAAGGACACGCACGGTTCCACGATCCGGCTGGCGCCGCCGCTGACGATCACGGCGGAGGAGCTGCGCAGCGCGCTGGCGGCCCTGGCGAAGGTACTGGCCTGAGCGACGGGCGGGCGGGCGCCGGTGAGGGCACCGGTGCCCGCCCGCCGTGCGGTCAGCCGGCGCCGAGGAGCTGCCTCATCTCCTCGATCTCGGCGGTCTGCGCGGTCACGACGGCATGTGCCATGGTCAGGGCGGGACCGTAGCGGCCCTTGTCCCGCTCGGTCGTGGCCATCTTCACGGCGCCCTGGTGGTGCGCGACCATCAGCGACAGGAACCGGCTGTCGAACTCCTTGCCGGTGGCCTTCTTCAGCGCCGCCATGTCGTCGTCGCCCATCATTCCGGGCATCGCCGACATGTCACTCATTCCGCTCATGCCGGAGTGGCTCGAGTGGTCCATGCCGGCCTTGGGCACCTGCTCGCCCCAGGACGTCAGCCAGCCGGTCATGGTGCGGATCTCCGGCCCCTGGGCCTTCTCGATCCGCGCGGCGAGGTCCTTCACCCGCGCCGAGGAGGCCCGGGCGTCGGCGAGTCCGGCCATCTCCAGGGCCTGCCGGTGGTGCGGGATCATGCCCTGCGCGAAGGCCACGTCCTGGGCGTTGTGCGCGGTGGCCGAGGCACTCGCGGTGGCCGAGGGCGTGGAGCCGCCGGCGCCCTCGGTGCCGCCGCTCCCGCCGCAGGCGGCGAGGAGGAGGGCGGCGGTCGCGGCGGCCACGGTGACGGCGGCACGGCGCGTCAGGGCGCGGGGGGTCTGCGTACGGGGGGTCATACGGGAACTCCTGCTGTTCCGGAGGGGTTTCGGGCACGCGTGGACGCGGCCGCGGCACCCGCGCCTGGCGGGCGGGGTGTGCGGCCGGGGCGGCCTCTAGATGCGCAGGAGTTGGAGTTCGGCCAGGTCGGGCGGCGCACGGGCACCCTCCGGCGCGGTGGCCGGACCGGGATGCGGGCAGGTGGCCGGCGCGGCGGCGTGCGCCGGGCCGGGGACCGGCGGGGGAAGCTGCGGGCCGCCGTCGACCGCGCCCGAGGCGCAGGCGGGGTCGGCGTGGTGCGGCCGGTGGCCACCGCAGTGACCGTCGGCGTCCGGGCAGTCGTCCGGCGCGGCGACGGCGACCGTGCCGTGCGCGGCCCGGACCTGCCCCGCGTGTGCCACGTGCCCCATGCCCCCGCCCGGCGCCAGAGCGTGCATACCGAGCAGCCCGGCCAGCACCGCCAGCACGAGCAGCCCACGCCACCGCGGCTGGGGCGGTGGCGTGGCGTGCGGTCGGGCACCGGTCGTCGGGGGCATCGGCCATATCCTACGGGTCCGAGTGATCATCGAGCAGAGGCACACCCCGGCCGCCGCCCACTCCAGGCCGCACCAGGCCGACCCCGCCGGACACCAGGCCCGTACCGGTGCGGCGCCGGAGCCGTCCATGGGAGCGGGTCCGGCCGGCGGGTGTGAGACTCGGTACTGCCGAGCGTGCGCGCGCGACGGAGCGTGCGCCGGGTCACGCTGTGGCAATGCCGACATCCGCGAGCACGGGATGATGGGAGAGGTCCCCGTCACGACGGGGCATACGGCAACGAGGCGTGCGCCGGATTTCGGCGCGCCGCGAGTGCGAAGCGACGAGCGGGGTGGCACCTCGATGGTCCAGGAGGCGAGGAGATGGCGGAACCGGAGAGGACGCAGACCGGTCAGCGGGAGACCCGGGCAGTACCTTCCGCCGGATCGGCCTGCGCGCTGGAGGCCATCGGGGCGGGCGCGTACGTCGTGGACGAGCAGGGCCGCATCCTCGCCGTCAACAGCAGTGCCGAACGCATGCTGGGCCGCTCCGCCGGGGAACTCGTCGGCCATGACGCCCACGACCTGCTGCACCGTGGGCCGGAGGGACAGGTCCTGCCCGCCACTCGGTGCCGCATGCGGCAGGCCTTCCACGCCGGACGTCCGGCGCAGGCCGACACGGACCACTTCGCCCACGCCGACGGCTCCGTACTGACCATCTCCTGGCTGATCAGCCCGTACACGCTGGGCCCGGGTGAGAGCGGCACGCTCGTCGTCTTCCACCCTCCCGAGCCGGTGCCGGATCCCGGTGCGCTCCCGCAGCCGGCCGTCGAGCCGCTCACCGAACTCGAACGACTGGCTCTGCTGGCCGAGACCACCACCCAGTTGACCTCCACCCTGGAGGTGGACGAGACCCTGCGCAGGCTGGTCACCCTGGTCCTGCCCCGGTTGGCGGACTGGGTCGTCATCGACCTGATCACCGAACGCGACGAGGTGTGGCGTACCGCCGTGGTCCAGGCCGACGGCGACCGTCTGATGTATCACGAGGACCTCCAGGGGCCGATGCCGCCCGTGCCGGAGGAGTCCCCGATGCCCCTGTCCCGGGCCCTGCGCGGCGTCGCCTCCACCCTGGCCGGCCCCGAGACGTACCACGGGCCGCCGGACTCCGGCATCGCGGTGGAACAGCGCCGCCTGTTCGATGTCACCGGCATCCACTCCGCGGCCATCGCCCCGATACGCACGGCCCGTGAGGTCCTGGGTGCGCTCACCCTGGGCCGGGCCGAGAAACCCGGGAACTTCACCGGCACCGACCTTCCCCTGGTCGAGGACATCGCCCGCCGGGCCGGCCTGGCCCTGGACAACGCCCGCCTCTACCAGCGCCAGCGCAAGGTCGCCGAGACCATGCAGAACCATCTGCTGCCGCAGATGCCGCGTGTGCCCGGGCTCCAGATGACCGTCCGCTACCTGCCCGCTCCCGACGGTTCGCACGTCGGCGGCGACTGGTACGACGCCTTCACCCTGTCCGACGGGGCCACCGGCCTGGTCATCGGGGACGTCGTGGGCCACGACCTGGAGGCCGCGGCCGGCATGGCCCAGCTGCGCAACATGCTGCGCGCCTACGCCTGGTCGCAGAAGGAGCCCCCCAGCCGCATCGTCGAACGGCTGGATGAGGCGATGATGCCCATCACCGACGTCACCATGGCCACCCTCGTCATGGCCCGGGTGGCCCGGGACGGCGGCGGGGAATGGGTGCTGTCCTGGACCAACGCAGGCCACCCGCCGCCCCTGCTGGTCACCCGCGACGGCCTGGCGTCCTATCTCACCGACGGCCACGGACTCCTCCTGGGAACGGGAGTCAACGCCTCCCGCCCCGACGCCACGGTCAAGCTGCCGCCCGGCTCGACCCTGCTGCTGTACACGGACGGCATGATCGAAGCGCCCGGGCAGACCCTGGACGACGGCCTGGACCGGCTGCGCCAGCACGCCGCCGCCCTCGCCCACCGTTCCTTGGAGTCCTTCACCGACGAGCTGCTGCGCCGCGTCCACCCGCCCGGCCTGGACGACGTCGCCTTCCTGGCCGTACGGACACCCCTGTGAAACGACCCCGGCCGCCGGCAGGGAGCGTGCGCCTGCCGGCGGCCGGGGTCCGGGCTTCGGGGTCCGGTCAGACCGGGGTCTTCAACTGCGCCCCGCCGCCCCGGGCACGCAGCTGCTCGTTGATGCGCTGAGCTTCCTCGAGCTGGTCCTCGAGGATGACGATGCGGCAGGCGGCCTCGATCGGGGTGCCCTGGTCGACGAGTTCGCGCGCGCGGGCGGCGACGCGCAGTTGGTAGCGGGAGTAGCGGCGGTGGCCGCCCTCGGAGCGCAGGGGGGTGATCAGGCGGTGTTCGCCCAGTGCGCGGAGGAAGGCGGGGGTGGTGCCGAGCATCTCGGCGGCCCGGCCCATCGTGTAGGCGGGGTAGTCGTCATCGTCGAGAGTGTCGACGGCGCGGGTACTGCGAGGGGGCATAGACCTCTTCTTCCCGGGGACGCATCGGGGGGCCCGGGCGCCTTACGGCACCCGGGCCCCGAGCTTTCAACACCATCTACCGGCAGACTTCGCCGGCGTTCTCTGTCCACAGGGTCCGCCTGGGAGGGCGGGGCTGCGGGGATCGCGGATGCGTGACCGGGGACCACCTTCCATTCCGGGGCCTGCGGTACCCGGGCGGACTTCTTCCTCGCCCGGGCGATCCTGATGGCGTTCGCTCCTTACTTTCGTTACTCGGTTCTGTACTGCTCGTACTGCTGGATACCGCGGGTACTGCTCGCGACCTTTCGGGTCACGTCCTGCTTGAACTGCATGCACGGCAGTTCGTCTCTGCCGTGCCCATGTGGACTTCTTGGCTACGTCGACAACAGTAGCCCAGCGACAGGGCAATGTCTACTGCCGCCGCGACAGATTTTCTCCACACCGCACGTCCGCAGTTCTGTCACCCGTACGGCCGAAAGCCTCCTTCGACACGGAGTGACACCACATGGCACCACCTGATGCCATCCAGCGCCACGTGACAGCGCACCGCCCGGTCGGCAAGTCCGTCCCACACGAGGCACCATGAAGGCTTGCGCATGGCACCACTTTGGCGCCATGATGGCGTCATGGATCTCACCCCCTATGTCGAAGCCCTGCGCCGGGAACTCGCGGTGGCCGCCGAGGCCGGCGGGAAGGAAGCCCGCGAGCTGGCCGAGCGGCTCACCGCTCCCCTGGAATCGGCGACCCGGCTGACCATGCTCCACGTGCTCTCCGCCGCGATGGACGAAGTCACCCGCGACCTCGCCCCCGGCTCGGTCGACGTACGGCTGCGCGGGCTGGACCCCGACTTCGTGGTGACGCCGCCACCCACCGACGCCGGTGCCACGGAAGCGGTCGCCGCGCCCGTCGAACCGCCCAGGGCGCAGCCGCCCGCCGACGCCGACGAGGGGGGCACCGCCCGCGTCAACCTGCGCCTGCCGGCCCAGCTGAAGGCCCGCGCCGAGGAGGCCGCGAGCCGCGAGGGCCTGTCGGTCAACGCGTGGCTGGTCCGGGCCGTGTCGGCCGCGGTCGACAGCGGCACGCGACCGCGCACGCCGGAGAAGACCCAGACCATCGGCCAGAGCTTCACGGGCTGGGTGCGCTGACCGCACCCGCACCCGCACCACTACACCCCCACCACGTCCCACCAGCGGGGACGATCCGAAGACCCAAGAGGACGGAACAGTCATGCCTTCTTTCGACACTCCCGAACCGGTTTCGGCCACCGCCCACGTGTACGCGGGTTCCATCCGGTTCACCGCGGGCGACCGCCCCGACACGGTCGTCGAGATCCTGCCCCGCGACCCGAAGCGGGACCAGGACGTGCGGGCCGCCACCCAGACCGAGGTGACGTACGCCAGTGGCGTCCTGACGGTCAGGACGCCCAAGAGCCGCAGTCTCGTCGGACGCGCCGGCACCGTCGACGTGACGGTCGAACTGCCCACGGGCTCGCACGTCGACATGACCGGCTCCTGGGTGCAGGTGCTCGGCGAGGGCCGGCTCGGCGAGGTGCGCGTGAAGACCTCGTCCGGTGACGTCCGACTGGACACGACCGGGCCGCTCCACCTGACCGCCTCCCACGGCTCGATCACCGTCGACCGGATCGAGGGCATGGCCGAGATCGCCACCAGCTCCGGCAGCCTGCGTGTCGGCACCGTCGACGGCCCCGCCGTCCTGAAGAACTCGCACGGCACCACGACCGTCGGCGCCGCGACCGGTGAGCTGCGGGTGAGCGGCGCCAACGGTGACATCGACATCGCACGCGCCGAGGGCTCGGTCACCGCCACCACCGCCCACGGCACCCTGCGCGTCGTCGAAGTCGCGCGCGGGACCGTGCAGCTGGAGACGGCCTACGGCGCCATCGAGGTCGGTGTCCGCGAGGGCACCGCCGCCTGGCTCGACGTCAGCTCGGGCCACGGGCAGGTGCGCAACACGCTCACCGCCTCCGAGACCCCGGAGAAGTCCGAGGACACCGTCGAGGTCCGCGCCCGTACCCGTTACGGCAACATCGACGTCCGCCGCGCCCGCCCCTGAGCACCGGCCCGCACACTCGCCCACTCCCCCACCGTCACGTCAGCCTCCGAACGGGAGCGCTCCATGCCTTCATCTGTCATGCCCACGCCCAGGCGGGCCGACGGTCCGCAACCGCCTCCCGCCGTCTCCGCCCTCGGTCTGCGCAAGTCGTACGGCGACAGGACCGTGCTCGACGGCATCGACCTGCACATCCCGGCCGGGTCCGTGTTCGCGCTGCTCGGACCCAACGGCGCCGGCAAGACCACCACCGTGCAGATCCTGTCCACGCTGATCGCCGCCGACGGCGGCCGGGCCCAGGTCGCGGGCCACGACATCGCCACATCGCCGGACGGGGTGCGCGCCGCCATCGGCGTCACCGGGCAGTTCGCCGCGCTCGACGACCTGCTCACCGCCGAGGAGAACCTGCACCTCATGGCCGACCTGCTGCGCCTGGGCAAGCGTGAGGGACGGTCCAGGACCAGGGAATTGCTCCAGCGGTTCGATATCGCGGACGTCGCGCGGAAGCGGGCCGCGACCTTCTCCGGCGGTATGCGGCGCCGGCTCGACCTCGCCATGACGCTGGTCGGCGACCCCCGGGTGATCTTCCTGGACGAGCCGACCACCGGGCTCGATCCCCGCAGCCGGCGCACCATGTGGGACACGGTGCGTTCGCTTGTCGCGGGCGGTACCACCGTCTTCCTCACCACCCAGTACCTGGAGGAGGCCGACCAGTTGGCCGACCGGATCGCCGTGCTCGACGGCGGCCGGATCGTCGCCGAGGGCACCGCCGACGAACTCAAGGCGCAGATCCCCGGCAGCCACGTACGGCTGCGGTTCACCGGCCCCGCCGAGTACGAGCGCGCGGCCACCGCCTTCCCCGGCGCGGCCCGCGACGACGAGAACCTCGCCCTGCGCGTGGCCGGCGACGGCGGCCTCGACGCGCTGCGCGCCCTGCTCGACCGGCTGGACGCCGCCGGGGTCCGGGCCGCCGGCCTCTCCGTGCACACCCCCGACCTCGACGACGTGTTCCTCGCCCTGACCGGTGAGGGCACCACCCCGACCGGCACCCCGCCGCACCTCAAGGAGACCCCGCGATGAGCGCCCTCAGCTACGCCGTGCACGACTCGATGACGATGCTGCGGCGCAACCTCAGGCACGCGCTCCGCTATCCAGCCGTGTCGCTCGGCGCCTCCATGATGCCGATCCTGATGCTGCTGCTGTTCGTATACGCCTTCGGGGACTCGATCGGAGCGGGCATGGGCGGCGGCCGGGACGCCTACCTGGAGTACCTGACCCCCGGCATCGTCATCATGGGAGTGGCGTCGGGGGCGATGTCCACCTCGATCGCGGTCTGCTCCGACATGACCGAGGGCATCATCAACCGCTTCCGCACCATGAACATCACGCGCTCGTCGTTCATGACGGGCCATGTCGTCGGCAGCGTCATCCAGACGATGGTGAGTGTCGTCCTGGTCGTCGCGGTGGCGCTCGCCCTCGGTTTCCGGCCGGACGCCGGCCCGTTGGAGTGGCTCGCCGCCGCCGGTCTCCTCACGGCGGTCGCGTTCGCGGTGACCTGGCTGGCGGCGGCGTTCGGCCTGATCTCCAAGACCGTCGAGTCCGCGAGCAACAAGCCGCTGCTGGTCCAGTTCCTGCCGTTCCTCGGCTCCGCGTTCGTGCCGGCCGGCTCGATGTCACCGGGGCTGCGCTGGTTCGCCGAGTACCAGCCGTTCACGCCGATGACCGAGACGCTGCGCGGGCTGCTCTCCGGTTCGGAGATCGGCGCGAACGGCTGGATCTCGCTCGGCTGGTGCGCCGGCATCGCCCTGTTCGGCTACGTCTGGTCGCGCTCGCTGTTCAACAGCACCACCAAGCGCTGAGCGCCCGGCGCCTCACCTGGAGCGCGGCCGGCTGGAGTGGAGCCCTGGGGGCGGCGGCGTCAGGTGCGCGGGACGTCCGACCCGCGCACCTGACTGGTACGTCGCCTGCGAGGTGGACGCCGATCACATCGGCCTGAGCGTCGGTGACGTAGCCGGCCACGGACTGCGCGAAGCGACCTTCATGAGTCAGATCACCGCCGCCCCGCGCAACATCGTGCCGCGTTGCGGAACCCGTCCCGGCGCCGCCCTGGAGGAAGTCAATGACCGTCCGTCAGGAGGACGACGGCCGCTGTGCGCGGCAGAGCCGGGCTCGTGCGGCCCGCCGCGGCAGTAAGTGGCCGGTCTCCGAAGTTCCCGGGGAGCTGCCGTGGAAGCGGCGCCCGCGTCAGGGCTGCCCTCGGACCGGAGGACGGGGGTCGAGGGACACGTGGACAAGTAGTCGCCGCGCAGATAATCTACGTGCAGATCATCTTTCACCGGGAGGCTTCTGATGTGGACGTACGAGCACAGCATGGAGACCGATGCCGCGCCCGAGGCGATCTGGCGCCTGTGGGCCGACGTCGAGAACTGGGGGGTCTGGAACGCCGACATCGCGAGCATCCGGATCAGCGGCCCGTTCGCGGCGGGGGCCGAGATCGTGATGACGCCGGCCGGGGACGACCCGGTGCACTTGCTCGTCGCCGAGGCGACCGCCGACGAACTGTTCGTGGACGAGGCCCGGTTCGACGGGCTGCTGCTGCGCACCATCCACCGGCTCGGCCGGGGCGAGAGGCTGCGCACCCGGGTGACGTACCGGATGGAGATCACCGGCGCCGGCGCCGACGAGCTCGGCCCGCAGATCGGCCCGGCCGTCACCGCGGACTGGCCCGAGACCATGGCCGCTCTGGTCAAGCTGGCACAGCACTGATGACCCTCACCCCCGGGAGCAGCCCCGGCTTCCTGCTCTGGCATGCCACGCTGCGCTGGCAGCGCGATATCGCCGCGGCCCTCGCACCCCTGGGCCTCACCCACGTCCAGTTCGTCCTGCTTGCCTGCACCTGGTGGCTGAACACGCACGGCGAACACCCCAACCAGCAGGCTCTGGCCCGCCAGGCCGGCACCGACGTCAAGATGACCTCGCAGGTCCTGCGCGCCTTGGAGGCCAAGGGGCTGATCGAGCGCGAGATCGACCCCGCCGACACCCGCGCCAAACGGCTGCGTGTCACCGGCGACGGTGCCGAGCTGGCCCCGCGCGCGATCGCCGCCGTCGAGGACGTCGACGCACGCTTCTTCCAGCCGGTGGCGCACGACGACGCTGTGAGCTTGCTCAAGCGCCTGGCCACCTCCGAGGACTGACGCCCCCGACGCGGACGCCGTGGGCCCCCGAACCCCCGGCCGACGGCGTCCGCGTGCCACTGACCGGCCCATTCCCACGCGAAGGAACGGCGACTCCTTCGCGACCGTCCGCTCCGCCGCACCGGTGTCGCTGCGTGCCCGCTAGCGCCATCGCCCGAAGAAGACGGCTTCCGGCCACAAGCCCCCATCAACTCCGTCCATCCGCCCGCCACCGCGTTCCAGACCCATCTCGTCGACCGACGCCGATGCCGGCCTCCGGCCCGAGAAGCACCGCGTGTCCGAGCGAGCGGCGGAGCCGGGCAGCCCACGGATCTGATCACCCGTCGAACAACTCGGCGACGGGTCAGCATGAGGTTGCCCGAAGGTGGCTACAGATGACGACACGTGCACATCCGTCCGTGTTCGTGATCCGTGGGTCGACCTGGGGAAACGCCGGTTCCAGCAGGAACCGGCGGAGTGAGGAGCGAGCCGTGTTCTACTACCTGCTCAAGTACGTGCTGCTGGGGCCTTGGCTCAGACTGGTCTTCCGTCCCCGGATCGAGGGCCTGGAGCACGTGCCCGCGTCGGGGGCGGCGATCATCGCCGGCAATCATCTGTCCTTCTCCGACCACTTCCTGATGCCGGCGATCCTGAAGCGCCGCATCACGTTCCTCGCCAAGGCGGAGTACTTCACCGGGCCCGGTGTGAAAGGCCGGCTCACCGCGTTCTTCTTCCGCGGCGCCGGGCAGATCCCGGTGGACCGTTCCGGCAAGGAGGCGGGCCGGGCGGCGATCCGTGAGGGGCTGGGGGTGCTGGACAGGGGCGAGCTGCTCGGCGTCTACCCGGAGGGCACGCGTTCGCACGACGGCCGGCTGTACAAGGGCAAGGTGGGTGTGGCCGTGATGGCGCTCAGGGCCGGGGTCCCGGTCGTGCCGTGCGCGATGATCGGCACGTTCGAGGCACAGCCGCCCGGCCGGGTCGTCCCCCGGATCCGCCCGGTCACCATCCGCTTCGGCCGGCCCCTGGACTTCTCCCGTTACGCGGGCATGGAGCAGGAGAAGGCGGTGCTGCGGGCGATCACCGACGAGATCATGTACGCGGTCCTGGCGCTGTCCGGGCAGGAGTACGTCGACGAGTACGCGGCCGTCGTCAAGGAGCGGGAGGCGGCCGGGAGGCGTGGGCGGGAGCGCGGGCGCCGCTGAGCCGGTCCCCTGGTGCCGGGCATGACGGAGGGGCGGCCGGTGTCCGGCCGCCCCTCGTCACCGTGCCGGTGCGGTTACGGCTTGGGCGTGGCGTGCGGGGCGCAGGTCACGTCCGAGCCGTCCAGCGTGCCGTCGATCAGGTAGGCGTCGACGCGCTGGTTGATGCACGGGTTGACCAGGCCGGTAACGCCGTGCGAGCCCGCGTCCCTCTCGGTGATCAGGCGGGAGCCCTTGAAGCGGTGGTGCAGCTCGACGGCGCCCTGGTAGGGGGTGGCCGCGTCCCGGGTGGACTGCACGATCAGGACCTTCGGCAGACCCTGGTGGGTCCTGACCTCCAGCGGGTGGTGCTGCTTGGCCGGCCAGGTGGCGCACGGCAGGTTCATCCAGGCGTTCGCCCAGGTCATGAACGGGTAGTCCGTGTTGAGCCGGGTGTTGTCCCGGTCCCACGTGTGCCAGCTGGTGGGCCACTTGGCGTCGGCGCACTCGACGGCCGTGTAGACGGCGTTGGAGTTCTCCGAGGCGATGTTGCCCGCGGTGTCCGACAGGTCCGGGGCTGCGGCGTCGACCAGCGCCTGGGTGTCACCGGCGACGTACTTGCTGAACACCGTGGCGACCGGCACCCACGAGGAGTCGTAGTACGGCGCGCTCTGGAAGAAGGAGATCAGCTCGGCCGGGCCGACGAGCCCGCCGATGGGGTTCTTCTTCGCGGTGGCGCGCAGCTGGAGCCACTTGTCCTGGACGGCGGCGCGGGTGGTGCCGAGGTGGAAGGCGGCGTCGTTCGCGGCGACCCAGTCCTCCCAGTCCTTCCAGCGGCCCTCGAAGGCGATGTCCTGGTTCAGGTTGGCCTGGTACCAGATGTTCTCGCGGGAGGGGTCGACGACGCTGTCCACGATCATCCGGCGCAGGTGGCCCGGGAAGAGGGTGCCGTAGACGGCGCCGAGGTAGGTGCCGTAGGAGACGCCGAGGTAGTTGATCTTCTTCTCGCCCAGCGCGGCCCGGATGACGTCGAGGTCGCGGGCGGTGTTCGGCGTGGTCATGTGCGGCAGCATCGCGCCGCTGCGCTCGCCGCAGCCCTCCGCGTACTCGCGGGCCAGCTTGCGCTGCGCGCTCTTGTCGGCCTCACTGTCGGGCACCGGGTCGGCCTTGGGCGCCTTGACGAACTCCTGCGGGTCCACGCAGGAGATGGGCGCCGAGTGGCCGACGCCGCGCGGGTCGAAGCCGACGAAGTCGTAGGCCTTGGCCACGTTCGCCCAGACGGCGTTCTTGTTGGTGACCCGGGTCGGGAAGCGCAGGCCGGAGCCGCCGGGGCCGCCCG
Organism: Streptomyces sp. NPDC028722; assembly: GCF_040637655.1. Classification (NCBI taxonomy): domain Bacteria; kingdom Bacillati; phylum Actinomycetota; class Actinomycetes; order Kitasatosporales; family Streptomycetaceae; genus Streptomyces; species Streptomyces sp. NPDC028722. Next base: position 133,481 of record NZ_JBEZWU010000018.1, on the reverse strand, counting down.
GGTTGTAGACGAGGGCGCCCTGGCGCTCCTGCGGGGTGCCGGTGTTGCCGATACGGTCAACGGCGAGCTTGATCTGCTTGCCGTAGGGGTGGGCGTAGTCGAGCGGCACGCTGACCCAGCCGCACTGGATGGGCTTGGCCAGCCCCCAGCCGGTGGGGCAGTCCTGCCAGTCGATGCCGGCCCGGGCGGCGCGGGCGGCGGCCGTCGCGGCGCCCCTGGCCTCCCGGTCCGGGCCGGGCCGGGAGGCGGCACCGGCCGTGGGGGCCGACACCGCCCCGGCGATCAGGGTGGCGGTGACGAGTACTCCGGCGGAACCGAACGCCAACAGGCGGCTCTTCGGTCTGTTCTCCCTCAAGGGGGCCCCTCCCCGTACCTCGCTGCGAATGGTCAGGCGGGGATCCTCTCGGTTGTGAGCCCGCTGAGAACAGGGTTTGCCGCCCATCTTTACCAATCCGATAACCGGATGATCAAGTCTCGCTGAGCGGGGCCCTGTTCAGCGGCCGACCTCGTCGAGCCCGACGAACCGGTCCGGCCCGCCCGGCCCGTCCGGCCCGTCCAGCCGGTCCAACTCCGCGTCCAGCAGCCGCCGCAGCCGCAGTGCGTCGGGGGCGACCGCGCTGACGAGCACGGCGGGCCCGGCGAGCGGCACCAGCGCGGCACACTCCCCCAGCATCCGCGCGGCCGGCGGCTCCCCGGCGAACTCGGGCCGCACCACCACGAGTTGACCGACGGCCCGGTGTCCGGCGAGCACGGCCGGCCCGTCCCAGCCGCCGGGCGCGCCGGGCCCGCAGGCCAGCTCCTGATCCAGCACCGTGCGGCCCGCCACCCGCACGGTCAGCCGGCTGGTGAGCCGCCCGGGCTGCTCCCCGGCCCGCCCGAGCACCTGCTCCTCGCGCAGCACGAGCCGGGCGCCTGCGCCGACTTCGGCCCGGGTCGTGACGTACAGGTCGCTGCCCTCGGCCGATATCAACTGCTCCGGCATCCAGTGCAGTTCGCCGCCGTCGGCCACGTCGAGCCGTACGTCGTAGCGGGCTTCGTCCCCGGTCTGTCCGGGCAGCGCGATCGTGGCGGCGGCCGAGCCGACGTGCAGCCGGGCGCCCTGTTCCACCCGCGCGGCCAGCGTGAAGCGGTCGCCGCCGAGCGGACCGCTCATCGCACCGACGACCATGACCCGCGCCCCGGGTCCGGCCGCCCGGGTGCGGCGCAGCGCCAGCGGGCCCTCGCCGTCCAGGACGGGCAGGGCCGTACCGCCGCGGCCGTCGGCGCGGGCGACGACACGGGCCCTCGCCCGGACGCCGGCGAGTCTCACGCCGTCCACGCGGCGAGCCGCTCACGGACCCACGCGGCCACGTCGGCGACGCCGGTCCCGCCGCGCAACGACTGGAACACGACCGGCAGTCCGGCCCGCTGCGCCTCGGCGTCGGCGGCCATCCGGGTGAGGTCGGAGCCGACGTACGGGGCGAGGTCCGTCTTGTTGACGACGAGCAGGTCGGCGGTCGTGACGCCGGGCCCGCCCTTGCGCGGGATGTCGTCGCCGCCGGCGACGTCGATGACGAACACCTGGGCGTCCACGAGCCCCTTGGAGAAGGTCGCGGTGAGGTTGTCGCCGCCGGACTCGACGAGGATCAGGTCCAGCGGACCGACGGCGTCCTCCAGGTCCTCCACCGCCTCCAGGTTGGCGGAGATGTCGTCGCGGATCGCGGTGTGCGGGCAGGCGCCCGTCTCCACGGCGGTGATCCGCTCGGGCGGCAGCACGGCCTCCCGGAGCAGGAACTCGGCGTCCTCACGGGTGTAGATGTCGTTGGTGACGACGGCGAGGGACAGTTCGTCGCGCAGTTCCCGGCAGAGCGCGGCGACGGTGGCGGTCTTGCCGGATCCGACGGGGCCGCCGAGTCCGATGCGCAGGGCGCGGCGCCGTCCGTCGGGGCGGCGGGCGTCGGCGCTGAGAGCGGCCGGGCCGTCGTGGGTGTGGTCGAGGTGCATGTGCGGCTCCAGTGGGACAAGGGGTGGCCCGCCCGGCCCGTCCGGGGAGGCAGGACAACGAGAACGGGGGGCTTCAGGACGCGAACAGCCGTACCGGCCAGGCCGCGTGCCATTCGGCGGCGACCTCCAGCAGGGGGCCGGAGGCGGCCGGCAGGGCGTCGACGCCGTCGTCGGCCACCCGCCGGGCCGCCGTCACGGCCCGGTCCGCGACGCGGTCCAGCTCCGGCGCCAGCCGGGCCAGCACACCGGTCGCGTCGAACGGGTCGAGACCGAGCAGGCGCACGGTGGCCGTCGCCGGCCCGCTCACGCTCTCGTACGCCGCGCAGTACGCCGCGTCGTCCGGGCCCAGTCCGGCCGCCCGCGCGGCGACACCGAGGACCACCGGCTGGTGCGCCCCCTTCGGGAACCGCCGTGCCAGTGCGTCGAGTTCACCGCACGGCCAGCTCGCCCGCGTGGCCCGCAGCAGCTGGCGCCCGAGCCGGCGGGCGGCGCTGCGCAGGGCGGGCGACGGCGTTCGGGCGTCCGCCGCGGCGTCCAGTTGCTCCGGCTCCGCGCCGAGTACGGCGGCCGCCGCCAGCGCTCCCGCGACCAGCCCGGCGGTGTGCAGCCGGCCCCGGCAGAAGTCCTCCAGGCTCGCGGCGCCGGTGATGCGGCCCGCCCTGACGGCGGCCTCCGCCCCGCCGGAGTGCGCGTGGCCTCCGGCGGGGAAGCGGCCGTCGGCCAGGACGAGCAGTGCTGCCCTGGACATCAGAAGAGGAAGTAACGCTGGGCCATGGGCAGTTCGACGGCCGGGCCGGCCTCGACCAGTTCCCCGTCGATGCGCACGGCGAAGCTGTCGGGGTCGATACGGACGTCGGGCCGGGCGTCGTTCTCCCGCATGTCGGCCTTGGTGACCGCACGCGTGGAGTCGATCGCCACGAACCGCTTGCCCAGTCCCAGCCGTTCCGGCAGCCCGTCCTCGATCGCGAGGCCCGACACGAAGTTGACGGAGTTGGCGGCCGGGGCCCTGCCGATCGCGCCGTACATCGGCCGGGGCAGGATCGGCTGCGGGGTCGGGATGGAGGCGTTGGCGTCGCCCATCTGCGCGTAGGCGATCTGTCCGCCCTTGAGCACGAGGAGCGGCTTGACCCCGAAGAACGCGGGCTCCCACAGCACCAGGTCGGCGAGCTTGCCCGTCTCCACGGAGCCGATCCGGCTGCCGAGGCCCTGGGCGAGCGCCGGGTTGATCGTGTATTTGGCGACATAGCGACGGACGCGGTGGTTGTCGGCGCGTCCGTCGCCGGGCAGTGCGCCGCGCCGCCGCTTCATGACATGGGCGGTCTGCCAGGTGCGCAGGACGACCTCGCCCACCCGCCCCATGGCCTGGGAGTCGGAGGAGATGATGGAGATCGCGCCGAGGTCGTGGAGGATGTCCTCCGCGCCGATGGTGGAGGGGCGGATCCGGGACTCGGCGAACGCCAGGTCCTCCGGGACGGCCGGGTTGAGGTGGTGGCACACCATCAGCATGTCGAGGTGTTCCTCGGTCGTGTTGACGGTGAAGGGCCGGGTCGGATTCGTGGAGCTGGGCAGGACGTTGGGCTGGGAGACGACCGTCATGATGTCGGGTGCGTGACCGCCGCCGGCGCCCTCGGTGTGGTACGAGTGGATGCCCCGGCCCGCGATCGCGGCCAGGGTGTCGCCGACGAACCCGGCCTCGTTCAGGGTGTCGGTGTGGATGGCGACCTGGATGCCGGTGCGGTCGGCCACGGTGAGCGCGGCGTCGATGACGGCCGGGGTGGATCCCCAGTCCTCGTGCAGCTTCAGGCCGACGGCGCCGCCGCGGATCTGGGAGAGCATCGCCTCGTGGCTGACGGTGTTCCCTTTGCCGAGGAGACCGACGTTGACCGGGTAGGCCTCCATCGCCTCCAGCATGCGGGCCAGGTGCCAGGGGCCGGGCGTCACGGTGGTCGCCTTGGAGCCCTCGGCGGGGCCGGTGCCGCCGCCGACCAGGGTGGTGATGCCGGAGGCCAGCGCCTCGTCGGCGACCTGGGGGCAGATGAAGTGGACGTGGGCGTCGATGGCACCGGCGGTGAGGATGCGTCCGTTGCCCGCGATGATCTCGGTCTCGGGACCGATGACGAGGTCGGGGTGGACGCCGTCCATGGTGTCCGGGTTGCCGGCCTTGCCGAGGGCGGTGATCCGGCCGTCGCGGATGCCGACGTCGGCCTTGACGACGCCCCAGTGGTCGACGACGACGGCACCGGTGATCACGGTGTCGGGGGTGCCCTCGGCCCGGGTGGCGCGGGACTGGCCCATGGACTCGCGGATGACCTTGCCGCCGCCGAAGACCGCCTCGTCCCCGGAGCCGCCGGGGCCACGGGAGCGGTCCTCCTCGATCTCTATCAGCAGGTCGGTGTCGGCGAGCCGGATGCGGTCGCCGGTGGTGGGGCCGAACAGGTCGGCGTAGGCGCCGCGGGAGATCTCAGGCATCGAGGGCACCTCCGGTCTCGCCCCGCAGGCCCGGCACGATCCGGGCGCCGGTGAGGGGGACGAGTTCGACCTCGACGGGGATGCCGGGCTCGAAGCGCACGGCGGTGCCGGCGGCGACGTTCAGCCGCCTGCCGCGCGCGGCGGCACGGTCGAACTCCAGCCCGGGGTTGGCCTCGGCGAAGTGGTAGTGCGAGCCGACCTGGACCGGCCGGTCGGCGGCGTTGAGGACGGTCAGGCGGGTGACCTCGCGGCCCTCGTTGACGACGACGGGGCCGTCCGCGAACAGGATCTCTCCGGGAATCATCGCGGCGCCCCTCAGAAGATCGGCTCGTGCACGGTGACGAGCTTGGTGCCGTCCGGGAAGGTGGCCTCGACCTGGACGTCACGGATCATCTCGGCGACCCCGTCCATGACGTCGTCCCTGCTCAGGAGCTTACGGCCGGAGGACATCAGCTCGGCGACGGTACGGCCGTCCCGGGCGCCCTCCAGGATGTGCGACGTGATGAGGGCGACCGCTTCCGGGTGGTTGAGCCGGAGCCCGCGGGCCCTGCGCTTCTCGGCCACGTCGGCCGCCACATGGATCAGCAGCCTCTCTTGCTCGTGCGGGGTCAGTTGCACGTCCCACCTCACAGTCCTTGCTCCGGACCGTGCGGGGTCCGGTTGCCGCAGCCACCGCGACGGGGATAGGTGTAACACACAGACAAATCCCCGGATCATCATCAATCCCGGGCAGAAAAACCCATGGTGGCGTGGAGCGGCAGGTTAGAACGCCGGAGTTTCAACGACGTTAACCCGGCCTTGATCGTCGGATGACCGTGCGATGGGCTTCGCCATACCGGCTCGCGCCGGGCGGCACGCCTCACGACACACCCGGCCCCCGGTGCTCGGCCGCTATCCCGAACCGCCGCTGCTCGCGCCCGCCCGGCCCGCTCTCGCCCACCCGCGACACCGAGCTGACGATCTGCTCCCCGTCCGGCTCGTCGAGGGCGTCGAGACGCTCCAGGTCGGCGGCCGAGACCAGGGCGACCAGGGGCTTGCCGTGCCGCGTCACGACGACACGCTCACCGCCGTACACGACCCGGTTGATCAGGTCGGCGAGTTCAGCCCTGGCTTGCGTCACCGGAATCTCGTAGGCCATACCACCAGCTTACGGGGCATCCCCGCGGGGCCGGCCTGCCCGGCAGCCGCGGCCCGCCGCCCCGGACCCCGCCGCGGCGGGCGGCGTGTCCACCGGCACACACCTCCCCCGCTCTGTACGTCCTGTACATTTTTCACAGAGAGTGGACCGGAGCCGGTCCACCGCGAGAGGGGTGTGCCCATGTCCCGACCGTCCGCCCGCCATGTCCTGCCCGGGTTCACCGAGCGCACGGGCGGCGGCGCCCGCACGCTCGACCCGTACGGGAAGCTCTTCGAGTCCCGGATCGTCCTCCTCGGCACCCCGGCCGACGACGTCGCCGCGAGCGACGTGACGGCGCAGCTCATGTACCTCGAACACGCGGCCCCGGACCGGGACATCACGCTGTACATCAACTCGCCGGGCGGGCCCTTCCACGCCATGACCACGATCTACGACACCATGCGCTACATCAGCTGCGACGTGGCGACGTACTGCCTGGGACAGGCCTCCTCCACCGCCGCGGTGCTGCTCGCGGCCGGCGCCCCGGGCAAGCGGTACGCGCTGCCCGGCGCGCGCATGCTGATCGAGCAGCCCGGACTGCCCGAGCCGGTGCGCGGCCGGCCCAGCGACCTGCTCGTCGAGGCCGAGGAGCTGGACCGGGTCCGCGCGCTGCTGGCGGAGATGCTCGTCCGGCACACGGGGCGCACGGCCGGGCAGGTGCACGAGGATCTGGCGCGGGACCTGTTCCTGGACGCCCCCGGGGCCCTGGCCTACGGCCTGGTGGACCACATCGTGCCCAGCCGCCGGGACGCGCCCGGCGCACCCGACGCGAGGTGAGCCCCCCGATGCAGCCGGAGCTGCCGCCGCTGCCCGCGCTGACCCGCGCCGAGGGCGACCTGATCGACCGTTATCTGGAGGCGGCCGACCTGCTGGGCCGCGTCAATCCGGCCCGGCCCGGGGACACGTACCACGGGCTGCGCGCGGCGCAGGCCCTGGTGCGCAAGGCGGCAGAGCTGAGGGACGCGCTCGAGGTGATGCACCAGCGGGGCGAGACGGAGCTGCACGGGGGCACGCTGGCACGCGCCTTGCGCGTGCTGGACGGTGAGCGCCGTACCGCTCGCGTCGCGCTCCCGCCCGACGCCGTCGGCTGAGGCGGACACCCGGCCGGCCTGCCGGGGTCCCCGTGTCGGCGCTTGCCGTTCGCGGCGGACTCGAAACGGTCCGAACGAGGTACGACCGTCCGGTGGATATCCGGAATGATTTTCGGGCTTCCCGACTTGTGCGGCATGTGGGTCGGGTGTGTGCCGAAGAGCGTTTAGCCCCAGGTCCGGGGCTACGCACGGGTCCTGACGATGCCTCGAACACAGCGATGTCCACCCGAACGGGTGAGTGGTGAGTAACACCACAAATCCCCGATTCCGTTGGGATTTTACGACAGTTGTAGGTCAAGATCCCTGACTGACGACAAGACCCCGCCACCGCGGCGGGGCGATCCGGGCGGACGCCGAGTCCTGCCGCCGCCCGGATGACCGGTCGACAGGAGTGGATCGGCAGGAGTGGAGGACCCAGGCAAGACGGGTCGCCGGAACACATGTTCGTCCGCTCGACGCGGACGGGCGGGGTTCCGAGCCGCCCTTGGGGTGAAGCCGTGGCAACACGGCCGGGCAACTTCGCCAGCCCGAATCCGACAGGTCATCCTTCACAGGCGGCTGACGAAGGGTTGCGCATGACTGCGCTCAATCGTGTCCCGTCACTGATGGCCAGAGCCGGCACGGCCTCGGCCCTCACCCTCGCCGCTGTAGGCGGCTCGATCGCCGTGCCCGGCCTCGCCACCGACGCGTCCGCCGCGACGATGGCGACGAAGGCACTCAAGGTCGCGGCCTCCAAGAAAGGTGCACCGTACAAGTGGGGCGCCACGGGCCCGCGCAGGTTCGACTGCTCGGGGCTGACCTTCTACTCCTTCAAGAAGGTGGGCAAGAAGCTGCCGCGCACCGCCGCGCAGCAGTACAACAAGACCCACCACATCTCCGCCCGCAGCCGCAAGGCGGGCGACCTGGTGTTCTTCCACTCGGGTTCCAACGTGTACCACGTCGGCATCTACGCGGGCCACGGAAAGATCTGGCACGCCCCGAGGACCGGTGACGTGGTGAGGCTTCAGAAGATCTGGACCAGGAGCGTCTGGTACGGCCGGGTCAGCTGACCCGGCCGCGGAGCGAGAGCGCCCGGCCCCGGCTCCGGCGAACGGCCGGCGCCGGTCCCGCTCCGGTCCCGCTCCGAGCGCCGTAGCGCCGCCCCGGTGCCCGCCCGCCACCGCGGGCGGCCCGGGGCCGACACATCCTCCGGCGGAGCCGGCCGTGCGGCCAGGACGCGATGCTCAGGGCTCCTGCGGTCCGCCTGCCGGTAACGGGGCGGCCGGGACCGTCCACGGAAGTTCGATGCAGACCGTCTTGCCGCCCTCACGGGTGGGGCGGACACGGAGCCTGCCGCCGTGCTCCGCGGTGAGCCAGCGGATGATGACCATGCCGCGGCCGTTGTCCTGCTGCACGGCGGCGGGCAGTCTCTTCGGGAAGCGGGGATGACTGTCCGTGACGCCGATCCGCAGGTGTTCGTCACGGTCCAGTGCGATGTCGACCGTGAAGGTGGGTGACTGGCCGAAGGTGTGCTGCACGGCGTTGGTGGCCAGCTCCGAGACGATGAGCCGCACGGTGTCGGCCGTTTCGGTGTCCGACGGCAGGCCCCACTCCGCGAGGGTGCCCACGACGTAGGAGCGGGCCGCGTGGACCGAGGCGGGATCGCTCGGCAGAGTGATGGATGCTTCCAGATGGTCTGCCATGGCGACGTCGTCCCTTTCCCGCGGGACCGCGGTCCGACATACAGCGAATGCTTCGAGTACGGTCCCGGAACTGGTGCTTGTTCGCCAGACTGCCATCAACGGGTCGGTCAGGGGGAGCGATCCACCGGGATATGCATATATCTGTCGCTCGAAGCGGTGAACTCCGCGCTGCGAAACCGTATGTGGGCGGCCCGGAAGGAGTAAGGAGGAGCCCATGCAGAACGGTCCGGCAGTGCGCCGTCGGAAACTGGGCGCCGAACTGCGCAGGCTGCGTACCGGTGCCGGATTCACCAGTGGTGAGGCGGCCCGGCTCGTCGGCTGGCACCAGTCGAAAGTGAGCCGCATCGAGACCGGCGCCAGCGGCGTGAAACCGGCCGATCTGCGGTTGCTGCTGGACGCCTACGGGGTCCACGACGGACACCTGCGCGAGTTGCTGCTGATGCTGGCGGGGTCGCAGGACGCGGGTGGCCGCAACCGCTGGTGGCACGCCTACCGCGGGGAACTCCCTCCCACCTACCGTGACTTCATCAGCCTGGAGTCGCAGGCGAGCGCCATGCGCACCCTGGAGACCACGGTCGTACCGGGCCTGCTCCAGACGGCCGAGTACGCCCGCGCGGTCACCCGGGCGGCCGTGAAGGACCTGGACGAGGACCGGTTGGACACGCTGGTGGAGGTGCGTCTGGCCAGGCAGGACGTGTTACGCGTGGACCCGCCGCCGACGCTGAGCGCCGTACTGGACGAGGCGGTGCTGCGCCGCGAGGTCGGTGGTCCCCGGGTGATGGCCCGTCAGCTGCAGCGGCTGATGGAGGCCGCCTCGCTGCCCCAGGTACGGCTCCAGATCCTGCCCTTCAGTGCCGGGGCGCATATCGGCCTCACCGGGCCTTTCGTTATCTTCTCATTTCCGAGCACTTCCGATCTGGATGTAGTCGTTCTCGACCAGTTGACGAGTAGCCTCTACCTGGAACGGAAAGAAGACCTGGTGGCCTACACCGAGGCCTTCCACGCCCTTCAGTTCCACGCCCTTTCCCCCGAGGACTCGTTGGACTACATCGCCGCAATAGGTGACGGCGCGTAAGGAGGCACCATGCCCGCACCGCCTCGGAGCATCCCTGCCAGTACCGACCTGCGCGACGTGCGCTGGCTGCGCAGCAGCTACAGCACGGGCGCCAACAACTGCGTGGAGACGGCCCGGCCGCGCTCCGGCCCCGGAGCGGGGCTGCTCGCCGTGCGTGACTCCAAGACCCCGGCCGGACCGGCACTGCTCTTCTCCGCCGGCAGCTGGTCGGGATTCATCACCGCACTCTGATCAGAACCGGTCACTTTTTCATCGTCATCCGGCGACACACGGCCGTGTCACGCCGACTCATGGTCGCGTCTCGCCGATGACGCGTACAGCGTGTTCGATCTCGGCCCCGGACAGGTCCGCGCGGGCGGTCAGCCTCAGCCGTGAGATGCCGTCGGGCACGGAAGGAGGACGGAAACAGCCCACGGACACGCCCGCCGTACGGCAGTCGGCCGCCCAGCGCACCGCCTGCTCCGGGGACGGAGCCCGCACGGAGACCACCGCGGCGTCCGGACGCACCGCCTCCAGACCCGCGGCGGTCAGCCGTGCGTGCAGTTCCGCGGCCACCTCACGGGCGCGTGCCGCCCGCCCCGGCTCACGCTCGAGCAACCGCAGCGCGGCCAGCGCGGCACCGGCCGCCGCCGGTGCCAGGCCCGTGTCGAAGATGAACGTGCGGGCCGCGTTGACCAGGTGGCCGATCACCCGGGCCGGTCCGAGCACCACCCCGCCCTGGCTGCCCAGCGACTTGGACAGGGTCGCCGTGGCGACCACGTCATCGGCTCCCGCGAGCCCGGCCGCGTACGGCGCGCCCCGGCCGCCGTCGCCCAGCACGCCGAGCCCGTGGGCGTCGTCCACGACCAGCCCGGCGCCGTACTCCCGGCACGCGGCGGCCAGCGCGGCCAGCGGCGCCCGGTCCCCGTCGACCGAGAACACCGTGTCGGAGACGACGATCGCCGCGCCGCCGTGCGTGCCGAGCGCCTTGCGCACGGCCTCCGGGTCGGCGTGCCCGACGACCTGCGTGCCGCCCCGCGCCAGCCGGCAGCCGTCGATGAGGGAGGCGTGGTTGCCCGCGTCGGAGACGATCAGCGAGCCGTGCGGGCCCAGAGCGGTGACCGCGGCCAGGTTCGCGGCGTAACCGGAGGAGAAGACCAGGGCCGCCTCGAACCCGCAGAACGCGGCCAGCGCGCGCTCCAGCTCGGTGTGCAGCTCGGTGGTGCCGGTCACCAGCCGGGACCCGGTGGAGCCGCCGCCCCACGTCCGGGCGGCCCGGGCCGCTCCCTCGGTGACCTCCGGATGGCGGGCCAGACCCAGGTAGTCGTTGCTCGCCAGGTCCAGCAGCGGGGAGTCGGCGGGGCGCGGGCGCAGGGTGCGGACGAGTCCGGCGCGGCGGCGCGCCTCGGCCTGCTCGTCGATCCAGCCGAAAGCCATGGGTCCTCCGGTGCTTTTGTAGGTAGCGGACAGACCCTAGCGGCACGACCAGCCGCCCAGTGTGTGGCAATACCCACACGGTGAACCGTCTCCGTTGTGCAAACTCTCCTTGGCCCCGAGCGGTCCCGTAGGACAGGATCGGGCCTCATGGACCTGCTGAACACGCTGGTGGACAAGGGGCTTCGGCGCGAGCTGCCGACCCGCGAGGAAGCACTCGCCGTGCTGGCCACCTCCGACGACGACCTGCTCGATGTGGTGGCCGCGGCCGGCAAGGTGCGCCGGCACTGGTTCGGGCGACGGGTGAAACTCAACTATCTGGTGAACCTCAAGTCGGGCCTGTGCCCGGAGGACTGCTCCTACTGCTCCCAGCGGCTCGGCTCCAAGGCCGGGATCCTGAAGTACACCTGGCTCAAGCCGGACGAGGCGTCCCAGGCCGCCGCCGCGGGCCTCGCGGGCGGCGCCAAGCGGGTCTGCCTGGTGGCCAGCGGGCGGGGCCCGACGGACCGGGACGTGGACCGGGTCTCGGACACCATCAAGGCCATCAAGGAGCAGAACGAGGGCGTCGAGGTGTGCGCCTGCCTCGGCCTGCTCTCCGACGGCCAGGCCGAGCGGCTGCGCGAGGCCGGAGCGGACGCCTACAACCACAATCTGAACACCTCCGAGTCAACCTACGAGGACATCACCACCACCCACACGTACGCCGATCGGGTGGACACGGTGCAGAAGGCGCACGCCGCCGGACTGTCCGCGTGTTCGGGTCTCATCGCCGGCATGGGCGAGAGCGACGAGGACCTCGTCGACGTCGTCTTCTCGCTGCGCGAGCTGGACCCCGACTCCGTTCCGGTGAACTTCCTCATCCCGTTCGAGGGCACCCCGCTGGCCAAGGAGTGGAACCTCACCCCGCAGCGCTGCCTGCGCATCCTCGCGATGGTCCGGTTCGTCTGCCCGGACGTGGAGGTCCGCATCGCGGGCGGTCGCGAGGTCCACCTGCGTTCCATGCAGCCGCTCGCGCTGCACCTGGCCAACTCCGTCTTCCTCGGCGACTACCTGACCAGCGAGGGCCAGGCCGGCAAGGCCGACCTGGAGATGATCGCGGACGCCGGGTTCGAGGTGGAGGGCGCGGACGAGGTGACGCTGCCCGAGCACCGGACGAACGCCGGGGGCTGCCACGAGGACGGCGGGGGCTGCCACGAGGGCGGTGGGTGCGGGTCGGCCCCGGCCGCGGCCGCTCCGGCGGCGCGGGAGCCGCGGACCGACCTCGTCGCCGTCCGCCGCAGGGGCGCCGGGACGGACCTCGCGCCCAATGCCTGAACTCGGCGTGGCGGAACTGCTGGAGCTGGACCGGCGGCATGTGTGGCATCCGTACGGACCGATGCCCGGACGTGCCGAGCCGCTCGTGGTGGAGGCCGCGAGCGGGGTCCGGCTTCGGCTGGCCGACGGCTCCGGTGAGCTGGTCGACGGCATGTCGTCGTGGTGGTCGGCCATCCACGGCTACAACCACCCGGTGCTCAACGAGGCCGCGCGCGAGCAGCTCGGCCGGATGAGCCACGTCATGTTCGGCGGGCTCACCCACGAGCCCGCCGTCCGGCTCGCGAAACTCCTTGTCGACATGTCACCGGACGGCCTGGAGCATGTGTTCCTGGCCGACTCGGGGTCCGTGTCGGTGGAGGTCGCGGTGAAGATGTGCCTCCAGTACTGGCGTTCGCTCGGCCGGCCGGGCAAACAGCGCCTGATGACCTGGCGGGGCGGCTACCACGGGGACACCTGGCAGCCGATGTCGGTCTGCGACCCCGAAGGCGGCATGCACGACCTGTGGACCGGCGTGCTCCCGCGCCAGGTGTTCGCGGACGCGCCGCCCGCGGAGTACGACGAGTCGTACGCGGAGCAGCTGCGCGAGCTGGTCGCCCGGCACGCGGACGAGCTGGCCGCGGTGATCGTGGAGCCGGTGGTGCAGGGCGCGGGCGGCATGCGCTTCCACTCCCCCGACTACCTGCGGGTGCTGCGCGAGGCGTGCGACGCGCACGACGTGCTGCTCGTCTTCGACGAGATCGCCACCGGATTCGGGCGCACCGGCGCGCTGTTCGCGGCCGGCCACGCGGCCGTCAGCCCGGACGTGATGTGCGTCGGCAAGGCCCTGACCGGCGGCTATCTGACGATGGCGGCCACCCTGTGCACCGCGCGGGTCGCCGACGGCATCTCGCGCGGCGAGGTGCCGGTGCTCGCGCACGGCCCGACGTTCATGGGCAACCCGCTGGCGGCGGCCGTGGCCTGCGCCTCCGTCGAGCTGCTGCTGCGGCAGGACTGGCCGGCGGAGGTCAGGCGGATCGAGGCGGGCCTGCGGGCGGGCCTCGCCCCGGCGCGCGAGCTGCCCGGGGTGCGGGACGTCCGTGTCCTCGGGGCCATCGGCGTCGTCCAGCTCGACCACCCGGTCGACGTGCGGGCCGCCACGGACGCCGCCGTGCGGGAGGGCGTGTGGCTGCGCCCGTTCCGCGACCTGGTCTACACGATGCCGCCGTACGTCACCTCGGACGAGGACGTGGCACGGATCGCGCGCGCGGTGTGCGCCGCGGCACGGGAGGGTTGAGATGCCGGTACTGGTGATCACGGGGACGGGCACGGAGGTCGGCAAGACCGTCACCACCGCCGCCGTCGCCGCCGCGGCGCTCGCGGCCGGGCGCTCGGTGGCCGTGCTGAAGGCCGCCCAGACGGGCGTACGGCCGGACGAGCGCGGGGACGCCGACGAGGTCGCGCGGCTCGCCGGTCCCGTCACGACCGCGGAACTCGCCCGTTACCCCGACCCGTTGGCGCCGGGCACGGCGGCCCGGCGGGCCGGGAGGGCGCCGGTGCATCCGCACGAGGTCGCCGAGCGGGCCGCCAAGCTGGCCACCGAGCACGATCTGGTGCTGGTCGAGGGGGCGGGCGGGCTGCTCGTCCGGTTCGACGCGGCCGGCGGCACGCTGGCCGACGCGGCCCGGCTGCTGGGCGCGCCGGTGCTGGTCGTGGCGCAGGCCGGGCTCGGCACGCTCAACGCGACGGAGCTGACGGCCCGCGAACTGCGGCGCCGGGCACTGGACCTGGCCGGGGTCGTGATCGGCAGCTGGCCCGGCTCACCCGACCTGGCCACCCGCTGCAACGTGGCCGACCTGCCGGAGGTGGCCGACGCCCCGCTCCTGGGCGCCCTGCCCGCCGGGGCCGGATCCCTGCCGCCCACCGAGTTCCGCACGGCGGCACCGGCCTGGCTCGCCCCCCGGCTCGACGGCACGTGGGACGCGGAGGCGTTCCAGATCCGCGAGGCACCGTGACGGGACCCGGCGGGACAGGCGGGAGGTTCCGGGGGAGACTTCTCCTGGGTCCGTCCCGTCCGGGAGGTTGCCATGCGGTTGCTGTCCACCCGCTCCGGCCAGGTGCCCCGGGGTGACGTCCGCCATCCGCTGTTCGCCCGCTGCTACGCCCTGCTCAGCGTGGCTGCCGAAGCCCGGCCCGGGCCGGCCGGGGTGCGGGAGCGGCTGCTCGCCGGGCTGTCCGGGCGGGTGATCGAGGTCGGCGCGGGCAACGGGCTGAACTTCCGGCACTATCCAGGGACCGTCGATGAGGTCGTCGCGGTGGAACCGGAGCCGCGGCTTAGGCGGTTGGCCCTGGAGGCCGCGCTGCGCGCCCGGGTGCCGGTGGACGTGGTGCCGGGCGTGGCGGAGGACCTGCCGGCCGGGAGCGAGGCGTTCGACGCGGCGGTGCTGTCGCTGGTGCTGTGCAGCGTGCGGGATGTCGCACGGGCGCTCAGCGAGGTACGACGAGTGCTGCGGCCCGGCGGCGAGGTGCGGTTCCTGGAGCACGGGCGGGGCGGCGGCCGGGCGATGACGCTGACCCAGCAGGCCCTGGACCGCACCCTGTGGCCCGCGCTGACGGGCGGCTGCCATCTGGCCCGCGAGCCGGTCGCCGCCCTCCGCGCGGCCGGCTTCGAACTCGGCCCGCACCGCCGCCTGTCAGGTGCGGAACACGGGCCGGCACTCCCGGTCCCCTACGGGGTGCTGGGCGCCGCCTGGCGACCACCCGAACGGGCCACGCACTGACCGGCTGGTCCGGCCGGGCAGCGCGCCCCTGGCGCTGCTGCTCGGCGTGCTCCGACACCGGCTCGGCAACCCTCCGGACACCCGCGGACCGAACCGCGCCGCCGGGCGCACGGTGACCGCCAACCGCCGGTTGACCGGCAGCCCTCCGGACAGCGCTGACCGAACCGCCCCGCCAGGCACCGCCGGCCGGCAGCCCCGCCGGGCGCGCACCGACCGGCAGCCGGGCCCAGGCACCTGCCGGCCGCCCCGCCAGACACCCGCGGACCGAACCGCCCGGCCGGCGTCCGCTGACCGGACCGCCCCGCGCCGCAGCGCGGTCAGGCGGTCCAGCGGCGTAGCTGCCGGGCGATGTCGTCGACGCTCGCCGTGCCGTCCTTGACCAGGCGGGCGAGGTCCCTGACTTGCTCGGGGGTGGTGGCGACCTTGACACCGCTGGCCACCAGGTAGCCGTAGGCGACCGCCGAGGCGAACAGGGCGTTGGACCGCTCCAGGGCCGGAACGTGGATGAGCAGCTGGAGCAGCGACGCGGCCCGCGCGTGCGGGGTGTCGTACACCGGCACGCCGAATATCTCGGCCCGGTGCCGGGCGACGGCGGCGACGAGGGCGCCCCAGTCGGTGACCTGCGGGTCCCCGGGGGTCTGCCGTTCGGCGAGCATGAGGAGCCAGGCCAGGTCGATGCGGAGATCGTTCAAGGGATCGGCTTCAGGGTCAATCGCGGTCCGCGCGGGTGCCGGAGCCGCGGGGTTCGGCGAACTCCTCGGCGAACGCGGACTCGTACTGCTTCATGAAGTCGGCGGCGGCCTCCACGAACGTACGGCCGGCCTCCCCCGTGTCCTGCCTGACCAGCTCTTCGATGTAGCGGTTCACGCTCATGCCGCGGGCCAGGGCACGCTCGCGAGCCGCGCGGGCGGTGCCCTCGTCCACACGCACGTTCAGCTGGGTCTTCGCCATCCCTCGACGCTAGCGCCGGGATGCTAGCGGCGGCAAGGGCGCACGGAAGCGCTGCGCCGGCCCGGCGGGTCCCTTACGCTCGCCCGGAACGGACGGTTCGGCGACCGGGAGGCGCTCGTGTCGACACCTGTTGCGCAGCAGGCCCCGGACGGCGGGGTCGCGGCCCGCGCCCGGGGGCTGACCAAGGCGTACGGCTCCGGCGAGACGGCCGTGCTCGCCCTGGACGCGGTGGACGTGGACATCACGCGGGGCCGCTTCACCGCCGTGATGGGCCCCTCGGGCTCCGGGAAGTCCACGCTGATGCACTGCCTCGCCGGCCTCGACACCGTCTCGGCCGGCCGGGTGTGGCTGGGCACCACCGAGATCACGGGGCTGAGGGAGCGGGAACTGACCCGGCTGCGGCGGGACCGGATCGGGTTCATGTTCCAGTCGTTCAACCTCATCCCCACGCTGACCGCCGCCGAGAACATCACCCTGCCGATGGACATCGCGGGCCGGAAGCCCGACGCGCGGTGGCTGGACCAGGTCATCGACACCCTGGGGCTTCGCGACCGTCTCACGCACCGGCCGGCCCAGCTGTCGGGCGGTCAGCAGCAGCGGGTCGCGTGCGCGCGGGCGCTGGCCTCGCGGCCCGAGCTGATCTTCGCCGACGAGCCGACCGGCAACCTGGACTCGCAGGCCGGCCGGGAGGTGCTGGGTTTCCTGCGCGGCGCCGTGGACGACCTCGGGCAGACGGTCGTCATGGTCACCCATGACCCGGGCGCCGCCGCCCGCTCCGATCTCGTGCTCTTCCTGGCCGACGGGCGGATCGTGGACCGGACGGCCCGGCCGACGGCGGAGAACGTGCTGGAGCGGATGCGTGTCCTGTCCACGGCAGCTCCCCGGACCGCCGACTCCTGCGGGGCTCCGGGCCGGTCCGGTGCCGGCGGCACGGTCGCGGAGGGCTGACCGGTGCTCAGGGCGACTCTGCGGAGCTTCCTCGCGCACAAGGGGCGGCTGGCGCTGTCCGCGCTGGCCGTGGTCCTGTCGGTGGCGTTCGTCGCGGGCAGTCTGATCTTCTCCGACACCGTCACCCGCACGTTCGACCGGCTGTTCGCCTCCACCGCCGCCGATGTGACGGTCCAGCCGCGGGGGGACCTGCGCTCGGCCCGCGCGAGCGGTGCGGTGCAGACCGTGCCGGCCGTGCTGCGGGACCGGGTGGCGAAGGTGGCCGGTGTCGCGGCGGCGCGCGCGGACGTGTCGGTGCAGAACGTCGTGGTGGTCGACCGCCGGGACAGGTCCGTCGGCCCGACCACCGGCGCCCCCACCGTCGCCGGTGCCTGGTACGCGACCGGCCGGAGCCCGGTGCGGCTGACCTCCGGCCACGCCCCGCGCGGGGCCGGTGAGGCGCTGCTGGACGCGGACACGGCCGGCCGGCGGCACGTGCGGATCGGCGACCCGCTGACGGTGCAGGCGCAGCCGGGCACCTTCCGCGTCCGGGTCGTCGGCATCGCCACCTTCACGACGACCAATCCGGGCGCGGCACGGATCTACCTGGACCCGGCGGTGGCCGGCCGGGAACTGCTCGGCTCGTCCGCACGGGCGACCGGCATCTCGGTGGACGCGGCCGAGGGGGTGTCCGACGCGGACCTCGCGCGGCGGGTCGGCGGGGTGATCGGCACCGGTACGTACGCGGTGCGGACCTCCGGTGAGCAGGCCAAGTCGGCCGCTGCGGACCTCGGCACCTTCCTCGACGTGATCAAGTACGTGATGCTGGGGTTCGCCGGTGTGGCCCTGCTCGTCGGCGTGTTCCTGATCGTCAACACGTTCTCCATGCTGATCGCGCAGCGCACCCGCGAGCTGGGCCTGCTCCGGGCGCTGGGCGCGGACCGGCGGCAGGTACGGCGGTCGGTGCTCACCGAGGCGCTGCTGCTGGGGCTGTTCGGCTCGACGTTCGGTCTCGCCGCCGGGATCGGGCTGGCGGCCGGACTGATCCGGCTGATCAGCGCGGTCGGCATGAACCTCAAGGGCACCGAGATGGTGATCGGCTGGGGTACGCCCGTCGCCGCCTATGTGGTCGGTCTCGGCGTGACCTTCGTGGCCGCCTATCTGCCGGCGCGGCGCGCCGCGGCCGTCTCGCCGATGGCGGCGCTCGCGGATGCCGAGGTCGCCGGCGTGGGCAGGCCGTTGCGGGGCCGGGCGATCGCCGGGGCGGTGGTCGGGGCGGCCGGTGCGGCGGCGCTGGCCGGGTGCGCGGCGGCCACGCGGACCGCGCAGGCGGCCTCCCTGCTGGGACTCGGGGTCGTGCTGACCCTCGTCGCGACGGTGGTCGCCGGGCCGCTGCTGGTGCGGCCGGTGATCCGGGTGCTGGGCGCGGCGTTCCCCGCGCTGTTCGGCCCGGTCGGCCGGATGAGCCAGCGCAACGCCCTGCGCAATCCGCGCCGTACCGGTGCCACGGCCGCGGCCCTGATGGTGGGTCTGGCCCTGGTGGGCGGGATGTCGGTGGCGAGCGCGTCGATGTCGGCGTCCTTCGACCGGCAGATCGACCGGACGCTGGGCGCCGACTTCGTCGTCCAGAGCGGCAACTTCACGCCGTTCACCGGGGAGATCGGCAAGCGGGTGGCCGCGACGCCCGGTGCCGGGCTGGTCGTGGCCCAGCGGCTCACCCCCGTCGCCGTACGGCTGCCGGACGGCGAGCGGGTGCGGACCACCGCCGCCGGGTACGGCCCCGGCCTGGACGACGTCGCGCACCTCACCTACGCGCGGGGCGGTTCGGCGGCGGCCCTGGCCGACGGGCACCTCGCGATGGACGCCGACTACGCCCGGGACCACGGCGTGCGGACCGGCAGTGCGCTGCCGGTGGAGTTCCCGGGCGGGCGCCGGGCGGAGCTGACCGTCGGCGCGCTGACCGACCAGCAGGCGGCCGAGTCCTTCGGCACCCAGGGCGGCGTCTTCTTCGGCCTCGGGACGCTGCGGAGGTACATGCCGAACGGCCAGGACTCGGCGCTGTACGTGAACGCGGCCCCCGGCACGAAGCCGGCCGACCTGCGGGAACGGCTGGAGCGGACGCTCAAGCCGTTCCCGCAGGTGCAGGTGCGTGACCAGGCCGACTACAAGGAGCTGGTGCACAACCAGATCGCCGTACTGCTGTACCTCGTGTACGCGCTGCTGGGGCTGGCGATCGTCATCGCCGTGCTCGGCGTGGTGAACACCCTCGCCCTGTCGGTGGTGGAGCGGACCCGGGAGATCGGGCTGTTGCGGGCGATCGGGCTGGGCCGGCGGCAGCTGCGCCGGATGATCCGGCTGGAGTCGGTGGTCATCGCGGTGTTCGGCGCGGTCCTGGGGCTGGCGCTGGGGCTCGTGTGGGGCGTGTGCATGCAACAGGTGCTGGCGCTGCGCGGGCTGACGGCGCTGGCGATCCCCTGGGGCACGATCCTCGCGGTCGTGGTCGGCTCGGCGGTGGTGGGTGTCGTGGCGGCCCTGCTGCCGGCGCTGCGGGCGTCGCGGATGAACGTGCTGGCGGCGATCGCCCATGAATGATCACATCGGCTGATCATCTCCACTGACCGGCGACCGCCGACCGCGACCGCCGACCGCGACCGTCGACCGTCGACCGCCGAGCGCTGACCGGCGACCGCCGACCGCCGACCGCTTCGACCGATGACTGCGGTTTCGGGGTCAGCCTGCTCACGCCCACCCCCGGCGCCGAGGGGTGCGCCAAGTGCCGCCGGGCCGAGGAGCTGGGGTACGACGTGGCCCTCGCCCCGGACCACCTCGGCACGGCCGCGCCGTCACCGGCCCTAGTGCGGGCGGAGCAGGAGGACGCCCGCACGCCGGGCCGCCCGGCACCGGCGAGCTGGACGACCCGTGGCCCGCTACAGCGCGTCGACCGGTCCGCATGATGGAAAGACCGGTGCCGGGCGGACGGCGACCCGCACGATGATCGTATGAACGATCCGCGGATACGCGCCGCCGTGCCCCACGACCTCGACTCCGTCCTGGCCTTCTGGAGGACGGCCGCCGAGGGGACGAGCATCAGCGACGACCGTACCGGCGTGGAGCGGCTGGTCGGCCGCGACCCCGGGGCGCTCCTCGTCGCCGAGCGGGACGGCGAGCTGGTCGGCACGGTGATCGCCGGCTTCGACGGCTGGCGGTGCCATCTGTACCGGCTCGCGGTGCACCCCCGGTGGCGGCGGCAGGGCATCGGCTCTGCGCTGCTGGCCGCCGCCGAGGAGCGCTTCGTACGGCTCGGCGGCCGGCGCGCTGACGCCATGGTGCTGGTGCGCAACGCGACCGCGCACCACGCCTGGCAGGCCGCCGGATACGGGCCGGAGGAACGGTGGCGGCGCTGGGTGAAGCCGCTCGCCGACCGGGGCGGGACGCCCGGCTGAAGCCGCTCATCCACAGGCACCGGAGGCTTTTTTGCCCATCCTTTACTCTTGAGGGAGCACTCGGCCCTCTATGAAAGGTTGTGAGCGTCCGCCCATGGGCGAGCCTCCCCGTCCGCGACATCGCGCGTCCCCCCTGCCCTGTCCGACCATGGGACGGGGGTGACCCGATGACCGAAGTGCTCCTCCTCCTGGTGGCGATCCTGCTGTCGGTCGCCTGCGGCGCCTTCGTGGCGGCGGAGTTCTCGCTGACCACGGTCGAGCGGGGTGAGCTGGAGCGGGCCGCGGAGCGCGGCGAGCGCGGCGCCGCGGGCGCCCTGAAGGCCGTACGGAACCTGACCTTCCAGCTCTCCGGCGCGCAGCTCGGCATCACCGTCACCAACCTGGTGGTCGGCATGCTCGCCGAGCCGTCCATCGCGAAGCTGCTCGCCGGCCCGTTCCGGGCGATGGGCCTGTCCGCCGGCGCGGCGAGTTCCGCGGCGCTGGTGCTGGGCACGGCCCTGTCCACGGTGTTCCTGATGGTCGTCGGCGAGCTGGTGCCGAAGAACTGGGCGATCTCCACACCGCTGGCCGTGGTCCTGCGCGTGGGCAACGCACAGCGCTGGTTCAGCGCGGCCTTCCGGCCCTTCATCACCCATCTGAACAACACCGCGAACCGTCTCGTACGGCGGTTCGGCGTCGAGCCCGCCGAGGAGCTGGCCTCCGCGCGCGGGCCGCAGGAGCTGGCCGCCCTCGCCCGGCACTCCGCCAAGCAGGGCTTCCTGGAGGCGGACACGGCCGAGCTGTTCGTCCGCACCCTGAACCTGGCCGACCTGACCGCGGAGAACGTGATGACACCGCGCGTCCAGGTCGTCGCCCTGGACCTCCAGGCGACCTGCGAGGACGTGGCGAACGCGACCCGGGCCACCGGCCTGTCCCGGTTCCCCGTCTACCGGGGCGGCCTGGACTCCGTCGTCGGCACCGCCCACATCAAGGACGTGCTGGCGGTCCCCGCGGACCAGCGGCGCCACCGCACGGTCGCCCAGGTGATGCGCGAGCCGCTGCTGGTGCCCGAGTCCCTGACCGTCGACCGGCTGCTGGACCGGCTCGGCGGCCGGCGCACCATGGCCGTCGTCATCGACGAGTACGGCGGCACGGCCGGCGTGGCGACGCTGGAGGACATCGTCGAGGAGGTCGTCGGCGAGGTACGGGACGAGCACGATCCGCACGAGACGTCCGGTCTCGCCCCCGCCGGCGCCGACGAAGAGGGCCGGGCCCTGTACCTGGTCGACGGCGCCGCCCGCGCCGACCAGCTCGCGCGCGTGGGCCTGCGGCTGCCGGAGGGACCGTACGAGACGCTGGCCGGTCTGGTCGCCACCGAGCTGGGCCGGATACCGGCGGTCGGCGACCGCGTGCACGTGGCCGGCTGGCGGCTGGACGTGGTCGACGCGTCCGGCCGCCGGGCCGCCCGGGTGCTGCTGCACGCACCGCTGGACGACGAGAGCGTCGCCGGGAGCACCGGCGGGAAGGCCGGCGGGCGGGCCG
This sequence comes from Streptomyces sp. NPDC028722, assembly GCF_040637655.1. Lineage (NCBI taxonomy): Bacteria > Bacillati > Actinomycetota > Actinomycetes > Kitasatosporales > Streptomycetaceae > Streptomyces > Streptomyces sp. NPDC028722. Next base: position 111,679 of record NZ_JBEZWU010000018.1, on the reverse strand, counting down.
AGGCACGAGCCGGCGCAGTGGCCGACGCGCGACCCGGCGACATGCCCGGCGACCGAGCCGGCGACAAGCCCGGCGACCGAGCCGGCGAGAAGGCCGGCGGACGGACCGACGAGAGGCCGGAGGGGACTCGATGACCGCCCTGCAACTGCTGATCGGCCTGACGACCCTCGTCGTCAACGCCTTCTTCGTCGGCGCCGAGTTCGCGCTCATCTCCGTGCGCCGCTCACAGATCGAGCCGCTCGCCCAGGAGGGGGACCGGCGGGCGCGGAGCGTGCTGTGGGGGCTCGAGCACGTGTCGGCCCTGCTGGCCGCCACCCAGCTCGGCATCACGCTGTGCACCCTGGTGCTCGGTGTGGTCGCCGAGCCGGCGATCGCGCATCTGCTGGAGCCGGTGTTCCACGCGGCCGGCGTGCCGACGGGAGTCGGTCACGCCGTGTCCTTCGTGATCGCGCTGGCCCTCGCGACCTATCTGCACATGCTGCTCGGCGAGATGGTCCCCAAGAACATCGCACTCGCCGAACCGGTGCGCAGCGCGCTGGCCCTCGGCCCTCCCCTGGTCGCGCTGTCCCGGGCACTCCGGCCGGTGATCTTCACCATCAACACCTTCGCCAACGGTCTGCTGAAGCTGCTCCGGGTGGAGGCGAAGGGCGAGGTCGCGGCGACCTTCACCGACTCCGAACTGGCGCAGATCGTGAAGGACGCCAGCGAGGCGGGCCTGATCGACGACCGCGCGCAGGAACGGCTGCACGACGCCCTGGAGCTGGGCAGCCGCCCGGTACGGGACGTGGTGGTGCCGCTGGCACGGGTGGTCTACGCACGCGTGGGCGTCACCCCCGAGCAGCTGGAGCGGCTGTCGGCCGAGTCGGGCTTCTCCCGCTTCCCGGTGGTCGACGCGGGCCGCCGGATCGTGGGCTATCTGCACGTGAAGGACGCGCTGGACATGACCCCGCGGGACGTGCCGTTCCGGCTGGGCGACATGCGGTCCATCGCGCGCGTACGGGAGCGGACGCCGCTGGACGACGTGCTCACCGCGATGCGGCGCAGCCGGACGCACCTCGCGGCCGTACTCGGCGACGACGGCCGGCTGGCCGGCCTGGTGACCATGGAGGACGTGCTGCGCCAGCTGTTCGGCCAGCCCGCCCAGACCGGACCTGACCTGACCTGACCACTGTGGCGGACCCGACCGACCGGCAGGTATGGGGCCGGGATAACATCGCTGTCGCCATGCAGACGAATCCCACTCCTCCCCCCTTCACCAGCCTCGTCGCCCTCGGTGACTCGTTCACCGAGGGCATGTCGGACCTGCTGCCCGACGGCTCCTACCGGGGCTGGGCCGACCTGCTCGCCGCGCGGATGGCCGCCCGCACCCCCGGGTTCCGCTATGCCAACCTCGCCGTGCGCGGAAAGCTGATCGGGCAGATCGTCGACGAGCAGGTGCCTCTGGCGGCGGCCATGAAGCCCGACGTCATCACCCTGGTCGGCGGGCTCAACGACGCCCTGCGCCCCAAGTGCGACATGAACCGGGTCCGGGATCTGCTCACCGAGGCCGTGAAGCGGCTGGCGCCCTCCTGCGAGCAGCTGGTGCTGATGCGCAGCCCCGGCCGCCGGGGCCCGGTGCTGGAACGGTTCCGGCCGCGCATGGAGGAGCTGTTCGCCTGCGTGGAGGAGCTGGCGGACAAGCACGGGGCCCGGGTGGTCGACCTGTACGGGGCGCCCGCGCTGGCGGACCCGCGACTGTGGGACGTGGACCGGCTGCACCTCACGGCCGAGGGCCACCGCCGGGTCGCCGAGGCGGTGTGGCAGACGCTCGGGCACGAGGCGGAGGACGCCGAGTGGCACGTGCCGATGGAGCAGACGCTCCCCCCGGGCTGGGTGTCCCGGCGGGTCGCCGACGCCCGGTTCGCCCGGCAGCACCTGCTCCCGTGGATAGGCCGCCGCCTGACCGGCCGCTCGTCGGGCGACGGCCGCCCGCCCAAGCGCCCGGAACTACTGCCGTACGAGGGGCAGGCGTAGCGTCCCGGCGGGGCGCCGCCGGGACGTGACACGGGTCTCGTAGCTTCCGCCGAACACCCCCATGGCGCTGGCCTGCACGAACCGCCAGTAGACTCTGGACACGTGACTTCTGCGCCCGCCAAGCCCCGCATCCCGAACGTCCTCGCCGGACGCTACGCCTCCGCCCAGCTCGCCACGCTCTGGTCCCCCGAGCAGAAGGTGAGACTGGAGCGGCAGCTCTGGCTCGCCGTGCTGCGGGCCCAGAAGGACCTCGGCATCGAGGTGCCGGACGAGGCGATCGCCGACTACGAGCGTGTCCTCGACACCGTCGACCTGGCCTCGATCGCCGAGCGCGAGAAGGTCACCCGGCACGACGTGAAGGCGCGGATCGAGGAGTTCAACGACCTCGCCGGGCACGAGCACGTGCACAAGGGCATGACCTCCCGCGACCTCACCGAGAACGTCGAGCAGTTGCAGATCCGGCTCTCGCTGGAGCTGATGCGCGATCGTACGGTGGCCGTGCTGGCGCGCCTCGGCAAGCTGGCCGGCGAGTACGCCGAGCTGGTCATGGCCGGCCGCTCACACAACGTCGCCGCGCAGGCCACGACCCTGGGCAAGCGGTTCGCGACCGCCGCCGACGAGCTGCTCGTGGCCCACGGGCGCGTGGAGGAGCTGCTGGCCCGCTACCCGCTGCGCGGCATCAAGGGTCCGGTCGGCACCGCGCAGGACATGCTGGACCTGCTGGGCGGCGACGCCGGCAAGCTCGCCGAGCTGGAGACCCGGATCGCCCGGCACCTGGGTTTCTCGCGGGCCTTCACCTCGGTCGGCCAGGTCTACCCCCGCTCGCTGGACTACGAGGTCGTCACCGCGCTCGTGCAGCTGGCGGCGGCGCCGTCGTCGCTGGCGAAGACGGTGCGGCTGATGGCCGGGCACGAGCTGGTCACCGAGGGCTTCAAGCCGGGTCAGGTCGGCTCCTCGGCGATGCCCCACAAGATGAACACCCGCTCCTGCGAGCGTGTCAACGGACTGATGGTCATCCTGCGCGGCTACGCCTCGATGACGGGCGAGCTGGCGGGCGACCAGTGGAACGAGGGCGACGTGTCCTGCTCGGTGGTGCGCCGGGTCGCGCTGCCGGACGCCTTCTTCGCGCTGGACGGCCTGCTGGAGACCTTCCTGACCGTCCTCGACGAGTTCGGCGCCTTCCCGGCCGTCGTCGCCCGTGAACTCGACCGCTACCTTCCGTTCCTGGCCACCACCAAGGTGCTCATGGGCGCGGTGCGGGCCGGTGTCGGCCGCGAGGTCGCGCACGAGGCGATCAAGGAGAACGCCGTGGCCACTGCGCTCGCGATGCGCGAGCAGGGCGCCGAGCGCAACGACCTGCTGGACAAGCTCGCCGCGGACGAGCGGCTGCCGCTCGACCGTGCGCAGCTGGCCGCGCTGATGGCCGACAAGCTGTCCTTCACCGGCGCCGCCGCCGACCAGGTCGCATCGGTCGCCGGCCGGATCGAGGAGATCGTCAAGCGGCACCCGGAGGCCGCCGGTTACACCCCCGGAGCGATCCTCTGACCCCCGCGCCCCGCACCCCCCGCGCTCCCCGCTTCACCCAGGCGGAACTGGAGGCCGCCCGCGACCGTCTCGTCCCGGACCTGGTCGCGGACGGTCTGCGGGTGCTGTTCTGTGGCATCAACCCCGGTCTGATGACGGCGGCGACCGGCCACCACTTCGCCCGGCCCGGCAACCGGTTCTGGCCGGTGCTGCACCTGTCGGGGTTCACGCCCCGGCTGCTGAAGCCGGCCGAGCAGGGGGAACTGCTGTCGTACGGGCTCGGCATCACCAACATGGTGGCGCGGGCGACCGCCCGGGCGGACGAGCTGACCGCCGAGGAGTACGCCGCGGGCGGGCGGCTGCTGACCGAGAAGGTGACGCGGCTGAGGCCGAGGTGGCTGGCCGTCGTCGGAGTGACCGCGTACCGGGCCGCCTTCGGTGACCGTACGGCCCGGGTGGGCCCGCAGGAGCGGACGATCGGCGGCACGCAGGTGTGGGTGCTGCCCAACCCCAGCGGGCTGAACGCGCACTGGACGACGGCCACGATGGCGCAGGAGTTCGCCCGGCTGCGGGAGGCCGCGGACGGGGCCGGTCACGGCGGGTCGGTTTCCGTCACTATCCCGAGCAGCTGACAGGGCAGTTCCCTGTCCCGCCGGGACACCCCGAGGGCGACCCAGCGGTCCGCCCCCGGGGCCCGCCACAGCTGGACGTCGGGGACGTGACCGCTCAGCCCGGCCCACGGCTCGGCGACGTCCTCGCCCGCCACGGTCCGGTCGAGCACGCTGTACAGGCTGAAGTACTGCGGCTGTCCCCACCGCTCTTCGAGCCGCTCCGCCAGGCCGTCCCGGTCGGCCTCGTACTGCGCCTCCGTCTCGTCCCGCCCGCTGCCGTCGCCGTCTTCCCCGCCCAGGATGTCCCCGCTCGCCCGTAAGGCGGCTATGTGATAGCCGGGCCCGCTCTCGCCGTGCTCCGTCCTGCCGTGCGCCGCCGGGAACTCCCGGGCGCACAGCACGTCGATGAGGTTCAGACACGTCGCGATGTCCATGCCGTCAAGTAAAGCGGGCACCACTGACAATTGGCGGTCTGTCAGGCGTGCCCCGCCCGCCGTCAGGCGTCCCGGTGCCGCAGGCTCCATCCGCCCGCCACCAGGGCCGCCGCCGCCCACAGCGCGGTCACCGCGAGTCCGCTCCACGGGCCGAGGGCGCCGTTCCAGCTGCTGTGCAGGGCCACTTGGCCGGCCCGGTCGGGGAGGAAGTCGGCGACGCCGCCGGACAGGTCGCCGACGACGAAGGACACGATCAGCAGGAACGGGATCAGCACGGAGAGGGTCGCGGTACCGCTGCGCAGAACGGCCGCCACACCGGCGGCGAACAGCGCCATCAGCGTCAGGTGCAGGCCGCAGCCGACGGCGCCGCGCAGCCCCTCGGCCCAGCCGGGCGCGGACGCGCCGAGGGCCGCCCGGCCGCACAGGAGCGTGACGAGGCCGGTGAACAGCCCGACCGCCAGCGTCGGCAGGGCGATCGCGGTGGCCTTCGCCGCGAACCAGCGCACCCGGTCGGGCACCGCCACCAGGCTCAGCCGCAGCGCGCCGCCCCGGAACTCCGACGAGACGGCCGTCGTCCCGAAGGCGATCGCGGCGATCTGCCCGAAACTGATGCCGAAGAACATCGAGTACAGCGGATCGGAGTCGTCCGCGTCGACCCGGGCGAGCGCGGAGAACGCGGCGGTGGCCACGAGGATCGCGGCGAGGCTGCCCAGCAGGGAGCGCAGCGTACGGATCTTCATCCACTCGGCGTGCAGCACGGGTGCGAACGGCATGGTCAGGCCTCCTGGGACGGTGCGGTGAACTCGGCCTCGGCCGCGGTCAGATCGAGGTAGGCCTCCTCCAGGGTGGCCTCCCGTGCGGCGAGTTCCAGGACGGGCACACCCGCCTCGGACATCAGCCGGCCGAGGTCGTCCGCGCGCGCGTGCCGCACGGTCCAGGTGCCGTCCTCGCCCGGGGACGCCTCGTGGCCGTGCCGGGCGAGCAGGGCACCGAGGGCGGCGGGATCGCTGGTCCGGATGCGGACGTGGGGCCGTACGCGCGCGTGGATGAACTCCCGGACCGGTGTGTCGGCGAGCAGACGGCCCCGGCCGAGGATCAGCAGGTGGTCGGCGAACACGGCGGTTTCGCCCATCAGATGGCTGGAGACCAGGACCGTACGGCCCTCCGCGGCCAGCCGGCGCAGCAGCGTCCGGATCCAGACGATGCCTTCCGGGTCGAGGCCGTTGGCGGGTTCGTCGAGCAGCACGACCTCGGGGTCGCCGAGCAGGGCGGCGGCTACGCCCAGCCGCTGGCGCATCCCGAGGGAGTACGTCCGCACCCGGCGCCGCGCCACCGGGGCGAGCCCGGTCTCCTCCAGCACGGTGTCGACACGGCCGGCCGGGATGCGGTTGCTGACGGCGAGGGCGCGCAGGTGGTCACGGGCGGTGCGGGAGCCGTGGGCGGCGCGGGCGTCGAGCAGGGCGCCCACCCGGCGCAGGGGATCGCGGAGCCGGGCGTAGGCGTGGCCGCCGATGGTGGCCGTGCCGGCGGTGGGCCGGTCCAGGCCGAGCAGGAGGCGCAGGGTGGTGGACTTCCCGGCGCCGTTGGGACCGAGGAAGCCGGTGACCCGGCCGGGGCGGACAGCGAAGGTGAGGCCGTCCACGGCCCGCCGTCCGCCGTACTCCTTGGTGAGGTCTCGTACGTCGATGCTGGTCATGGCACCAGCCTGGCCGCCCGGGCGCGTCGGCTCCTCCCCCGGCGGTGGGGACCCTCTCCCCCGTGCGGGGGACGGCCGTTGTCGGTGCCGCCTGCCACGATGAGGTCATGGCCGGCTTTCTGCGCCCGCTGCTGCGCGGGACGACGTACACGCGCCTGCTGCATCTGTGGGTGCCGATGCTGGCGGTCAGCGTCTGGCTCTTCATCGACATGTCGACCCCTTGGGTGCCCGCGCTGCTGCTCGTCCCGTTCGGGCTCCTGCCCGCCGTGCGGCGAGGGGAGGGCATGCAGGCGCGGTTGCTGCTCACGCCCGACGAGCCGGAACCGGGCATCTCCGAGGCCCCGTCGGCGACCTGGCCGGACCGGCTGCGTACCGTGCTCTGGCTGGAACTGCGCATGCTCCTCGGCGCGGTGGCCGCATTCGCCACCGTGTGGCTTCCCGTCCTCTGCTTCGAGCTGGCGCGCTGCGCGTGGACCGGGGGCCCGGCCGGGGTACCGCTGCTGGACCGGCTGCCGGCGCACCGCGCCTGGGCCCTGCTGGCCCCGTTCCCCCTGCTCGCCCTGTACGGCGTGGCGGTCGGGCTCGGGGAGCTGGTCACGGCCGCCGGGCGGCGGCTGCTCGGGCCGTCCGCGGCCGAGCGGCTGGCCGCCCTGGAGGAGCGCACCGAACAGCTGCTGGAACGCACCCGGATAGCCCGGGAGTTGCACGACTCGATCGGGCACGCCCTGACGGTCGCGGTGGTGCAGGCCGGTGCCGCGCGCGCGGCGGGCGACCCGGAGTTCACCGACCGCGCACTGGTGGCCATCGAGGAGACCGGCCGGGCCGCGCTGGAGGACCTGGAGCGGGTGCTGGGCGTCCTGCGGGAGGCCGGACGGCCGGTGAGCGCCCGGCCCACGCTCGCGGACGCCGGGCGGTTGCTGGAGTCGGCGCGGGCCTCCGGGGCGAAGGTCGACGCCGAGGTGACGGGTGCGGTGGCGGCGGTGCCGGGGCCGGTCTCGCGTGAGGGGTACCGCATCCTTCAGGAGGCGCTCACCAATGTGCTGCGGCACGCGGGCGCCGTGCCGGTGCGGGTCCGCGTCTCGGTCACGGGCGGCACGCTCGTGCTGGAGGTCCGCAACCCGCTGCCCGGGCCGGTACCCGGCTCCGGGCGGGGCAGCGGGCTGCGCGGGATACGGGAGCGGGCCGCGCTGCTCGGCGGCACCGCCCGCAGCGGTCCGGACGAGGGCGACTGGCAGGTGCGCGCGGAGCTGCCGCTGGACTGATCTACGCTGGCCGGATGCCGGTCACCGTTCTGCTCGTCGACGACGAACCCCTGGTGCGCGCGGGTCTGCGGGCCGTGCTGACGGCGGAGCCCGACATCGAGGTGGTGGGCGAGGCGGCCGACGGCGCGGCGGTCGTCCCACTGGTGCGGCAACTGCGGCCGGACGTGGTCGCCATGGATGTGCGGATGCCGCTGCTGGACGGCATCGAGGCCACGCGCGCTGTGCTGCGCACGGTGGCCGAGCCGCCGAAGATCCTCGTGGTGACCACCTTCGAGGACGACGAGTACGTGTACGAGGCGCTGCGCGCGGGCGCCGACGGGTTCCTGCTGAAGCGGGCCCGGCCGGCCGAGATCGTGCACGCGGTACGGCTGGTGGCGGAGGGCGGATCGCTGCTGTTCCCGGCCTCCGTACGGCGCCTCGCCACCCGGTACGGCGACGCCCGCGGTCCGGCGCGGGCCGCGCTGGAGCGGGCCCGGCTGACCGAGCGCGAGGCGGAGGTGCTGCGGCTGATGGCGCGGGGGCTGTCGAACGCGGAGATCGCCGGCCGGCTGTTCGTCGGCACCGAGACGGTGAAGTCACATGTGAGTGCCGTCCTGGCCAAGTTGGGGGCCCGCGACCGCACCCAGGCGGTGATCGCGGCCTACGAGTCGGGCTTCGTGGAGCCGGGGTGAGCGAGTGGCTCCTGCCGCGGGCGGTACCGGGCACTCGCCGGGGCGGACCGGGCCGAGTACGATCCGGCCAACACGGCCGCGAGCTGGGAGGACGGACGGTGGGGCAGCTGACCGGCGGCGATCCCTCGCTGCTGCGAAGGATCAATTCCGCGGTGGTGCTGCACGCGCTGCGGGCGACGGACTGCGCGACGCTCACCGAGATCACCCGCGTCACCGGGCTGTCCCGGCCGACCGTCGAGGGCGTCGTCGAGGGCCTCATCGAGGCCGGGCTCGTCGTGGAGGCGGCGGCCGACGAGGGCGGCGCGCGCCGGCAGGGCCGGCCCGCCCGCCGGTTCCGGTTCCGGGCCGAGGCGGGGCATCTGCTGGGCCTGGAGATCGGGCCGCACCGGGTCGCCGCGGTGCTGTCCGCGCTGGACGGACGGGTGCTGGGCGCGCAGGCCAAGGACGTCGACGAGACGGCCCCGGCGGACGAGCGGCTCGACCGGCTGCGCGGAGCGGTCGCCGAACTGCTGCGCCGGGCCGGCGTCGCCCGCGATTCGCTGCGGGCGGTGGGCGTCGGCACGCCGGGCATCGTGGACGCGGACGGCACGGTACGGCTGAGCACGGCCCTGCCGCAGTGGACCGGCCTGAAGCTCGGCGAGCGGCTGAGCCGGTCCTTCAAGTGCCCGGTGCTGGTGGAGAACGACGCCAACGCGGCGGCCGTCGCCGAGCACTGGAAGGGCGCGGCGAGCGAGTCGGACGACGTGGTGTTCGTACTGGCCGGGCTGAGCCCGGGGGCGGGTTCGCTGATCGGCGGACGGTTGCACCGGGGGTACGGCGGGGCGGCCGGGGAGATCGGCGCGCTGCATCTGCTGGGCCGCGAGGCGACGCCGGAGACGCTGCTGTCCACCACCGACGAACCGCTGCACCCACTGGACGAGCAGGCCGTCGCCGAGGTGTTCGCACTGGCCCGCGAGGGTGACCAGCGGGCGCGGGCGGCCGTCGAACGGTTCATCCAGCGGCTCGTGCACGACGTGGCCGCGCTGGTGCTGGCGCTCGATCCCGAACTGGTCGTGATCGGCGGCTGGGCGGCCGGCCTGGACGGTGTCCTGGAACCCCTGCGCCGCGAACTGGCCCGCTACTGCCTGCGTCCGCCCCAGGTGGCCCTGTCCCTCCTGGGCGAGGCGGCCGTCGCCACCGGGGCACTGCGCCTCGCCCTGGACCACGTCGAGGAACAACTGTTCGCGCTCGACGCCACGGTGACCGCCCGCCGCTGACCGGCGGGCGGGGGTGTGAGGCGCCGGGTGCGGGGGTGCTGGGTCAGGGGCGCGGGGCGCGGGGTGCGGGCTGCGGGCTGCCAGGTGCGGTAGTCGGCCGACCGGTGCGGTGGTCGCGGACCGGGCGCGGTGATCGATGGCGGTAGTAAGGGCGCCTGAGCGCGGTGATCCGGCCGCCGGCCCGCCGGGGGCGGGGTCGCCGGGCAAGGCGATCGGGCCGCCGGGAGACCGGGGGCGGTAGCCGGCCGACGAGTGCGCTGACCAGCGGTGCTGAGCACGGCGGTCCGGCCGTCGGAGCGCCGGGCGCGTGAGTCGGGGCGCCGGGCGCTCCGGCTGCGGCCCGTCGAGCACGGCCTTCCGGCTGCCGGGGCCGTCCTCGTGGCCCCGGGCGCTCGCCGGGCCGTCGGGGCGACAGGCCCGGTAATCGCGGTGCTGGGGACGGCAGTCGTACGGCGGTCGGGCCGCCGCGGCGCCGGAGGCGGGGCTCGCGACGCCGGGTGCGCCCGGTGCCGTGAGCGTGCCGCTCCGACGCCGGGCATGGCCGTCCGGCCGCCGGAACAGCGAGGCGACCTGGGGGGAGCGTGCTGGTCCGGCGCGTCCGGCAGGGCACTGTCCCCCGGCTACGCGCAGCCGTGCGGGGAAGGCCTGGCCGGGGTCAGGACGCCCGGCGCTCCGGGTCGTGGTGTATCTCCACGCCCGCCGAATCGCCGAAGGTCAGCCGGCAGGTGTCGGCGCGGTAGGTGGCGACCGACAGTGCGGCGGTACGGCCCTGGGCGAAGAAGCGGGTGGTGACGACCAGGACCGGCGAGCCGGGAAGCCGGTCGAGTTCCCTGGCGTCCTCCGCGCGCGCGGAGCCCAGCTCGACGGCGCGGTCCTCCCCCTCCAGCGGCAGGTGCTGCAACTCGCGCAGCACCGCACGCGCGCGTGCCGCGCCGGACGGGGCGTCGATCGCGGTGAGGTCGGGCAGGGAGGCCGCCGGGATGTAGAGCAGCTCGGTGGCGACCTGCTGGCCGTGGGACATGCGGGAGCGGCGGACGGTGTGGACGGCCTCGTCCGCGCCTGTCTCCAGGGCCGCGGCGACGACGGCGGGCGGCGGCGCCTGCACGCTGTCGAGGAGCTGCCAGTCGTCCCCGGCGGCGCCGGGCCAGGTGTGCTGTTCGGTACCGACGGCCACACCCACGCGCGGCGGCGCGACGGTCGTGCCCACCCCGCGGCGGCGTTGCAGCCGGCCCTCCAGCTCCAGCTGTTCGAGGGCCTGGCGGAGCGTCGCGCGGGCCACGCCGAAGCGGGCCGCGAGGTCACGCTCGTTGGGCAGGATCTCACCGACCGAGAACTCGGAGTCCAGTGCCTCGGTGAGCACGGTCTTGAGATGCCAGTACTTCGGTTCCGGCACCGTTTCCAGCTGCGTGGTCCCCACCCTGTCCTCCGCAAGAGCCTTGGTCCGGCGGCTTTTAGCGCCCTTGTTTATTAAAGGTTGTTGCACTTATCTGCGACCATAGGGCTGCCGCCACCCTTGGTCAAGACCAATCCTCGGTCCGTGGGGAACCCGTGGCGGACCCGCCGCGGAGCGTTCACGAGCCGTTCGCACCGGGCGGCGTGTGTGACATCGCGGCAAAACCCCCGTCGCACCGCGGAGTCGCCACGGCACGGCGGAGCCCCCGCCGTACGACGGGGGCTCACGGAGTGGCCGGTTCAGCGGGCGGCGAGCGAGCGCAGCTTGTCCGGGTTGCGGACGACGTACACGGCCGCGACCCGGCCGTCGGCCATGTCCAGCTGGAACAGGCTGTCGGGCTGGTCGCCGGTGAGGACGAGCACGGCGGGGCCTCCGTTGACCTCCACGAGCCGGAGGGCGAGTCCCGGCGGGCCGGACCGCGAGACGCCGACGAGGAAGCGGGCGACCTTGTCGGCGGTGTGCAGAATCCGCAGCGGCGCCTTCGCCTTGCCACCGCTGTCGCCGACCAGCCGGACGTCCGGCGCGAGCAGGGACATCAGCCCCTCGAGGTCGCCCTCGACCGCGGCGGCGATGAAGCGTTCGGTCAGGTCCCGGCGCCGGGCGGGATCGACGTCGTAGCGCGGGCGCCGTTCCGCCACATGCCGGCGGGCGCGCCCGGCGAGCTGCCGTACCGCCGCCTCGCCGCGGTCGAGCAGCGCGGCGATCTCGGCGTACGGGTAGCCGAACGCCTCCCTGAGCACGAAGACCGCCCGCTCCAGCGGCGAGAGCGACTCCAGGACGACGAGGACGGCCAGGGACACGGTGTCGGCGAGCACGGCGCGGTCGGCGGAGTCCGGCGCGGTGTCGCCGAATGCGGTGAGGTACGGCTCCGGCAGCCATGGCCCGACATACGCCTCGCCGCGCGACTGCACCTGCCGCAGCCGGTCGATGGCCAGGCGGGTGGTGATGCGTACGAGGTAGGCGCGCGGTTCGCGGACGTCCGTGCGGTCGGCCCGGTACCAGCGCAGCCAGGCGTCCTGGACCACGTCCTCGGCGTCGGCGACGCGCCCGAGCATGCGGTAGGCGACGCCCATGAGGAAGGGCCGGTGTTCTTCGAAGACGTCGGTGGCGAGGTCTGCGGTCACGGCCCCATCTCATCCCGGCACATCTGCCGGTGTCCACCCGGAACGACCTGCTCCGGGGCGGGGCGGGTGCGGGCGAGGGCCGGGGTGCGTGCCGGAGGGACGCCGGGGGCTACCCGCCGGTAGCAATTGCTGACAAGCTGTCTACGGCGTCCGTCACCAGCCCAGACGAGGAGCACCCCCATGTCCGCCACCGTCTCCTTCCCGGTCCCCACTCCGCACGGCCCGAAGGACGTGACCGTGTCCTACGCGCGCGTGGGCCGCGGGGAGCCGCTGGTCCTGCTGCACGGCATCGGCCACCACCGGCAGGCCTGGGACCCGGTCGTGGACATCCTCGCCACCGAGCGCGACGTCATCGCCGTCGACCTGCCGGGCTTCGGCGCGTCGCCGGCCCTGCCCGACGGCCTGGCGTACGACCTGCCCACCACCCACACCGTGCTCGGCTCCCTGTTCGAGGCGCTGGAGCTGGACCGGCCGCATGTCGCCGGCAACTCGCTGGGCGGTCTGCTCGCGCTGGAGCTGGGCCGGGAGAAGCTCGTACGCTCCGTCACCGCCCTCTCCCCGGCGGGCTTCTGGACGGAGGCCGAGCGGCGGTACGCGTTCACGGTGCTGCTCGCGATGCGCGGTATCGCCCAGCGGCTCCCGCTGCCGCTGGTGGAGCGGCTGGCGCGCACCCCGGCCGGCCGGACGGCGCTGACCAGCACCATCTACGCCCGCCCCCGCCGCCGTTCACCGGAGGCCGTGGTGGCCGAGACGCTCGCGCTCGTGGGGGCCGCCGGCTTCGAGGCGACCCTGCGGGCGGGCACGACCGTCCGGTTCGCCGACACCCTGCCGGGCCTGCCGGTCACGGTGGCCTGGGGCACCCGGGACCGTATTCTCGTACGCCGCCAGGGCGTCCGGGCCAAGCAGCTCATCCCGCACGCCCGGCTGGTCCGGCTGCCCGGCTGCGGGCACTGCCCGATGAACGACGACCCCGCGCTGATCGCCCGGGTCATCCTGGACGGCAGCCGCTGAGCCACCGGACCGGGTGAGCGGTGGCCGGCCGGAGCGGGCCGTTGTTCACCCGGCGTTCGCGCACGCGCCGCGGCGCCCCAGTAGGTGTGGCTTCGCACACCGGCCGGATCCCGTCCCTGGAGGCGCAGCCATGTCCCACCGTCCGCTCCCCGGCCGCCGCAGTGTTCTGCGCGGCTCCCTCGTCACGTCGGCGGCCCTGACCCTGCCCGTCGGTCTCGGCGCGGCACCGGCGTTCGCCCGCTCCGGACGCCCCGAGGCGGGCTGGGGCGTGCAGACGGGCGACGTGAGCGCCGACTCCGGTCTGGTGTGGGTGCGTTCGGACCGGCCGGCCCGGATGATCGTGGAGACCTCGGCCACCGAGTCGTTCCGCGACCCGCGCCGATGGCACGGCCCGCTGCTGGACGCCGGCACGGACTTCACCGGCACCACCCGGCTGCACGGCCTGCCGTCCGGCGAGCAGATCCACTACCGGGTCCTGCTCGCCGACCCCGACGACCCGCGCCGCACCGGCGCACCCGTGACCGGCACGTTCCGCACGGTCTCCCGGCGCCGCCGGGACGGCGTGCGCTTCCTGTGGTCGGGCGACCTGGCCGGCCAGGGCTGGGGCATCAACCCCGACCGCGGCGGCTACCGCATCTACGACGCGATGGCGAAGCTGGACCCCGACTTCTTCCTGTGCAGCGGCGACGCCGTCTACGCCGACGGGCCGATCGCCGCCACCCAGGCCCTGCCCGACGGCAGCGCCTGGCGGAACGTCACCACCGAGGAGAAGTCGAAGGTCGCCGAGACCCTCGACGAGTACCGGGGCAACTTCCGCTACAACCTGCTCGACGCCAACCTGCGCCGCTTCAACGCCCAGGTGCCCTCGGTCGTCCAGTGGGACGACCACGAGGTCCGCAACAACTGGTACCCGGGCGAGGTGATCGCCTCCTCCGACACCCGGTACACCGAGAAGAGCGTCGATGTCCTCGCGGCGCGCGCCCGGCGGGCGTTCGGCGAGTACTCCCCGGTCTCCACCCTGCGTCCGGGCGCCCGTGAGGGCCGCATCTACCGGGTACTGCGCCAGGGGCCGCTGCTGGACGTGTTCGTGCTCGACATGCGCACCTACCGCGACGCCAACTCGCCGGACGACCGGACCGTCGACCCGCAGGGCATCCTGGGCCGCGAGCAGCTGGAGTGGCTCAAGCGGGAGCTGGCCCGCTCGCGCGCGGTGTGGAAGGTGATCGCCGCCGACATGCCCCTCGGGCTGGTGGTGCCCGACACGACGGAGAACCGGCCGAACTTCGAGGCGGTGGCGCAGGGTGACCCGGGGGCCCCGCTCGGCCGGGAGCTCCAGATCGCCGAGCTGCTGCGGTTCGTCAAGCACCGGCGGATCACCGGCACGGTGTGGCTGACGGCGGACGTGCACCACACCTCCGCCCAGCACTACCAGCCGTCGCGGGCCGCGTTCACCGACTTCGAGCCGTTCTGGGAGTTCGTCTCCGGGCCGCTGAACGCCGGTGCGTTCCCGGCGAGCGTGCTGGACGGCACGTTCGGCCCGGAGCGGGTGTTCGTGAAGGCACCGACCGCGTCGAACGTCTCGCCGGCGGGCGGCTACCAGTTCTTCGGCGAGGTCGACATCGACGGGGGCAGCGGCGAGCTGACGGTGCGGCTGCGTGAGCAGGACGGCACGGTGCTGTTCACACGGACGTTGCAGCCGGGCCGGGTCGGTCAGTAGCGGTGCGACGGGCGGGCCGGCGGCCGGTGGACCGGCCGCCGGCCCGCCCGTCCGTAGAAAGGACAACAAATAGGACGGAGCATGCTTTACCCATCGGTCACAATCAGTTCGTGATCACGCAACACCGTTCCTTCACAGTGGCTGCATGACTCCAGACATGCCTGACGTGACCCGGACCAAGCACGGGCGGCCCGTGCACCACTGGCGGCGGGACGTCGTCGAACTCGCCGCGCTGTTCACCGCGGTCGCCGTGGCGGACGCCACGGCGAACCTGATCGGACACGGACCGGACGGCCCGGCCCTGCTGGTGATCTCGGCCGTGGTGCTGGCCGCGACGGCGGGTTTCCACGTGTGGTGGTCACGCCGCCACGGACACGCGCCGCCGGTGAGTGATACCGGCGCCCGGCCGGGCGCCGCCCCGCGGCCGGCCGGGCCCTCGACCCGGCCCGGCACCACGGCCGGTGAGGTCACCGGCGCCGGCACGCTGTGGCGGATGCGTACGACGGTGCGGGACGCGCCCGGTTCGCTGGCCGCGCTGTGCACCGCGCTGGCCGAACGGCGGGTGGACATCCTGAGCCTCCAGACGCACCCGCTGGCCGACGGCACCGTGGACGAGTTCCTGCTGCGCTCCCCGGGCGCACTGGCCGCGGCGGAGATCACCCGGGCGGTCGCGCTGGCCGGGGGTACGGCCACCTGGATCGAGCGGGCCGACGCCCACGACCTGGTCGACGCGCCCACCCGGGTGCTCGGGCTGGCCACCCGAACCGCCCTGGACGCCGCGGAACTTCCCTTGGCTCTGCGCCAGTTGCTGGGCCGCTGCACGATCCGGTCACTGCCCGGCACCCCGGTCGGCGGCGGCCGTGGTCCCGAACCGGTGCCGGCCGGGGGCGTCCTCGAAGAGACCGTGATGCGGCTGCGGGCACCGGAGGGCGGTGTGCTCACCGTGGAGCGGCCGTATCTGCCGTTCACCCCGACCGAGTTCGCGCGGGCCCGGGCGCTGGTGGAGCTGGACAGCCGGCTCGGGCCGCGGATCCCGGCCGGTCAGGACGTGCTGACGCTGCCGGAGGGCAACGACATCACCGTGCGCCGGGTCGACACCGGTGACCTGGCCGCGGCCAGGGAGATGCACGAGCGGTGCTCGCCCCGCACCCTCGGCATGCGCTACCACGGCCCGGTCGGTGACGCCGACCGCTATCTGACCCACCTGCTCAGCCCCCGTTTCGGCCGGACGCTGGCCGCGCAGACCGCCTCCGGCCGGATCGTGGGTCTCGGGCACCTGCTGTGGGACGGCGACGAGACGGAGGTCGCGCTGCTGATCGAGGACGACTGGCAGCAGCGGGGCATCGGCGGGGAACTGCTCGGCCGGCTGGTGGCGCTGGCGGTGGAGGCCGGCTGCGAGAGCGTGTACGCGGTGACGCAAGCCTCCAACACCGGCATGGTCGCCGCCATGCGCGGCCTCGGCCTGCCCCTCGACTACCAGATCGAGGAGGGCACCCTGGTCATCACGGCCCGCCTGGACACCACGGCACTGGCCGTGGCCCCCCGGACCAACCCACCGCACCTCGGCTGACGGCGAGTCGAACCGCCCTGGCCGGAGCCGTCACGCCTCGGGCGCCCCCACCGGACCGCGTCGGGGCAGGGGCGCCACAGGCCGACAGGGGCCGTCAGCGCACCGCCTCGCGCACCGGCTGTCGTACCGCCTCCCGCACCGGCTGCCGTACCGGCTTCGGCGTCGGCTCCCCCGAGGGACCGGGGGCGCCCAGGGCCTGGTCGAGGTCACTCCACAGGTCGTCCACGTCCTCCAGGCCCACCGACAGCCGCAGCAGCCGGTCGCTCACCCCCGCCCCGCGCCGGTCGTCGGCGTCGACGATGCGGTGGCTGATGGAGGCGGGATGCTGGATCAGCGTGTCGACGCTGCCCAGGCTCACCGCGGGGGTGACGAGCCGGACCCGGGAGATCACCTCGTGCGGGTCGCCGTACACCTCGAAGGCGATCATCGCGCCGCCGAGCCGCGGATAGTGGACGCGGGCCACACGGGGGTCGGCGCCGAGGCGGCGGACCAGTTCGGCGGCGTTCGCGGAGGCGGCCCGGACCCGTACCGGGAGCGTGGACAGTCCCCGCAGCAGCAGATAGCCGGCCAGCGGATGGAGGACTCCCCCGGTGGCGAACCGTATCTGCCGCAGCCGGCCCGCGAACTCCTCGTCACAGGCGACGACGCCGGCGAGCACGTCGCCATGGCCGCCGAGGTACTTGGTGGCGCTGTGCAGCACCAGCCGCGCGCCGTGCTCGGCCGGGCGTTGCAGCACGGGCGTGGCGAAGGTGTTGTCGACGAGCAGCGGCACCGAGCCGCAGGCGTGCCCGACGGCCCGCAGGTCGAGTTCGGCGAGCGTCGGGTTGGCCGGGGACTCGACCAGCACCAGGCCGGTGTCCGGGCGCAGCGCGTCACCGATGCCGGCCGGGTCGGTCCAGGTGACCTCCGTGCCGAGCAGCCCGGCGGTCAGCAGGTGGTCGCTGCAGCCGTACAGGGGCCGTACGGCGACCACGTGCCGCAGGCCAGTGGCGGAAAGCGCGAGGAGGACGGCGCTGAGCGCGGCCATCCCGCTGGCGAAGGCGACCGCGGACTCGGTGCCCTCCAGACGGGCGAGGGCCGTCTCGAAGCGGGCCACGGTCGGGTTGCCGAGGCGGCCGTAGACCGGCGGCCCGGCCGGATCGGCGCCGTCGGTGGCGAAGGCGTCGATGCGGGCGGCCTCGGCGCGGCTGTCGTACGAGGGGTAGGTGGTCGACAGGTCGATCGGCGGGGCGTGCAGGCCCTGGCGGGCGAGATCGTCGCGGCCGGCGTGCACGGCCTCCGTGGCCAGGGCTCTCGATACGGCGCGTACGTCGTCGTAGGCGCCGGTGCTCGCTGTGTCCATGGCCGGAAGGGTGAACAGTGAACGGTTCACCGGGGGCGGGCACCGTGTTACGTTCGGCCCATGGCCGATTCCGTCGTACTGGATCCGGTGGACCTGCATCTGCTGCGGCTGTTGCAGAACGACGCCCGGACCACCTACCGCGACCTCGCCGCGCAGGTGGGTGTGGCACCGTCGACCTGCCTGGACCGGGTGACCCGGCTGCGCCGCTCCGGCGTGATCCTCGGGCATCGGCTGCGGCTGGATCCGGCCAAGCTCGGGCGCGGGCTCCAGGCCCTGCTGTCGGTGCAGGTGCGTCCGCACCGACGGGAACTGGTGGGGCCCTTCGTGGAGCGCGTCCGGGCGCTGCCGGAGGCGCGTTCGGTGTTCCATCTGACCGGGCCGGACGACTATCTGGTGCATGTGGCCGTCGCGGACATGGCCGATCTCCAGCGGCTGGTGCTGGACGAGTTCACGGCGCGGCGCGAGGTGGCGCGGGTGGAGACCCGGCTCATCTTCCAGCAGTGGGAATGCGGGCCGCTGTTGCCTCCTGGCCACGCCCAGAGCTGAATCCTCCGTACGTGGTGACGTGGGGATCATCCTCGTACGAGGATGGACCGCATGTCTGAGACCAAGAGCCCGCTGCCCCGTCAGGTCGCCGACGCGTACGTGGACGACCTCATCGCCCTCGACCCGGTCACCGGCACGTATCTCGGCGTGCCCGAGAGTTCGCGGCGGCTGCCCGACTACTCACCCGCCGGTCAGCAAGCCCTGGCGGCGCTGATCCGCACCACGCTGGCCCGGCTGGACGAGGCGGAGCGGCGGCCCGGCGCGGACAGCGACGCGGAACGGCGCTGCGGACGGCTGCTGCGGGAGCGGCTGACCGCCGAACTCGCCGTCCTGGAGACGGACGAGCACCTGCGCATGGTCGGCAACATGGGCACGCCCGGCCACGCGGTGCGGGACGTGTTCACCGTCATGCCGGTGAACACGGACGAGGACTGGTCGGCGATCGCCGAGCGGCTGCGTGCCGTGCCGGGCGCGCTCGCGGGTTACCGGACGTCGCTGGAACTGGGTCTGGAGCGCAAGCTGTTCGCGGCGCCCCGGCCGACCGCGACCTACATCGACCAACTGACCGAGTGGGTGGACACGGACGGCTCGGGCCGCGGCTGGTACGAGGACTTCGCCGCCGCCGGTCCCGAGGCGCTGCGCGCGGAACTGGACGAGGCGGCGCGGGCGGCGACCGGCGCCCTGCGGGAGCTGCGGGACTGGATGCGGGACGTGTACGCGCCCGCGGTCGCGGACGCCCCGAACGTGGTCGGCCGCGAGCGGTACGCGCGCTGGGCCCGCTTCTACAACGGCACCGACCTGGATCTGGACGAGGCGTACGCGTACGGCTGGGCCGAGTTCCACCGGCTCCTCGCCGAGATGAAGAAGGAAGCCGAGAAGATCCTGCCCGGCGCCGGGACGCCGTGGGTGGCCCTCGCGCACCTGGACGAGCACGGCCGGCACATCGACGGCGTGGACGAGGTCCGCACGTGGCTCCAGGGCCTGATGGACAAGGCCATCGAGGACCTGGACGGCACGCACTTCGACCTCGCCGAGCGGGTGCGGAAGGTGGAGTCGCGCATCGCCCCGCCCGGCGGCGCGGCCGCCCCCTACTACACGCCCCCGTCGGAGGACTTCTCCCGGCCGGGCCGCACCTGGCTGCCCACGATGGGCCAGACCCGGTTCCCGGTCTACGACCTGGTGTCGACCTGGTACCACGAGGGCGTGCCGGGGCACCATCTCCAGCTCGCCCAGTGGGCGCACGTCGCGGAGAACCTCTCCCGCTACCAGGCGACGGTCGGCGGGGTCAGCGCGAATCTCGAGGGCTGGGCGCTGTACGCGGAGCGGCTGATGGACGAACTGGGCTACCTGACGGACCCGGAGGAGCGGCTCGGCTACCTCGACGCCCAGATGATGCGGGCGATCCGGGTGATCATGGACATCGGCATGCACCTGGAGCTGGAGATCCCCGCGGACTCGCCGTTCCACCCGGGTGAGCGGTGGACGCCGGAGCTGGCGCAGGAATTCTTCGGCGCGCACAGCAGCCGGCCGGCGGACTTCATCGAGAGCGAGCTGACCCGGTACCTGACGATCCCGGGCCAGGCGATCGGCTACAAGCTGGGCGAGCGGGCGTGGCTGCTGGGCCGGGAGAAGGCACGCGAGCGGCACGGCGACGCGTTCGACCCGAAGGCGTGGCACATGGCGGCGCTGTCGCAGGGTTCGCTCGGCCTGGACGACCTGGTGGACGAGCTGTCCCGGCTCTGACGGTCCGCCGCTGCCCGCGTCCCCTTCCGTCGGCCGAGGAGGCCGGGGCCGACGGTGTGCGCCGTCCTTCCCCGTGCGGCGAAGGCCCGCGGGGTGTCCGTACGGGCGCCCTGCGGTGGCGCGGGCGGGGTGGAGGCGGCTAGCTGGTGCCGGGGGCCGATGCGGAAGGCGGGCCTGGCATGCGCGAGAAAGGGCCGGGACAGCAGGCGCTGGAGACACCGCGGGCGGCGGGGCTGGCCGGCGTCGTCTTCGCGCTTCTTCTGGCGGCGGCGATCGTCCTGGTCCGGCTGGGCATCCCCGAGGGAGCCGACGCGGTCGGCGCGCGGGGGTTCACGGACCCCGGCCGGCGCGACGCGCTGCGCACGGCCCTGGCGCTGGTGCCGTTCGCCGGCATCTTCTTCCTGTGGTTCATCGGCGCGGTACGCGCGCACGTCGGCGACGCCGAGGACCGGTTCCTCACCACCGTCCTCCTCGGCAGCGGACTGGTCTTCACCGCCATGATGTTCGGCGCCGCGGCGGCGGCGGGTGCCGTGCTCGCGGTCGCCCACCCCGCCGGTGCGGCGCCCGCGCCGGCCACCTGGGACTTCGGCCGCCACTTCGCGTACACCCTGATGACGGGGTACGGCATGCGGATGGCGGCCGTCTTCGTGTCCTCCCTGTCGGTGATCGGCCACCGCCTCGGCGTCCTGCCGCGCCCGCTCACGGTCCTGGGCGTCCTCACCGCGCTGACGCTGCTCTTCCTGTCGTCGAACGTGCCCTGGGCGGAGCTCGTCTTTCCCGCGTGGTCACTGGTGATCAGCGTGTACATCCTCGTGGCCGGCCGCCGTGACCGGCTCCGGCCGGCGACGGCCCGGTGACCCCCGTGCCCCGGGTGTCCCTCACTCGAACGGCGTGCCGGGCGCGCGGGTACCCCGGTCCCGCTCGCATGCTGGCCCGGGGGACGACCGCCGTCCGGAGCCGCCCGCGCGAGCCGCGTGGCCGCACCGGACCTGGCCATCGGGAAGGGCGGAGCGTCGATGAGGCTCGTCGTCGATCTCAACAAGTGTCAGGGGTACGCCCAGTGCGCGTTCCTCGCACCCGACGTCTTCGCCATGCACGGCGAGGAGTCGCTGATCTACAACCCGCGCGCGGACGAGGAGCAGCGGGAGCGGCTGGCGCGTGCCGTCGCCGCGTGCCCGGTGCAGGCGATCACGGCGGACGGGCTGGACGGCGCCGCGGGTGAGCCGGTGACCGGTTCCGCCGGGGAGGCGTCCGATGCCCGCTGACCACGTGGAATGGCTCAGGCGCGAGGGCCGGATCGTGATCGTGGGTGCCTCGCTGGCGGGCCTGCGGGCAGCCGAGACGCTGCGCGCCGAGGGCTTCGCCGGCGAGCTGACCCTGATCGGCGACGAGCCGTACGAGCCGTACGACCGGCCGCCGCTGTCCAAGTCGGTGCTGCTGGGCAGGGCGTCCCCGCATCACACCGAGTTGCCGCACCGCCGGGAGATCGACGCCAAGTGGCGCCTGGGCGTCGCGGCGGCCGGGCTGGATCTGACGGCCAAGCGGGTCCTGCTGGCCGACGGTGACGGGGTGGAGTACGACCGGCTGCTCATCGCGACCGGCGTCCGCGCCCGGCCGTGGCCGAAGGAGGAGGAGGCCCGGCTGGACGGCGTCCGTCTGCTGCGCACGCGGCAGGACGCCGCCGACCTCTACCGGCGGCTGAAGGCCGGGCCGCGCCGGGTGTTCGTCATCGGCGCCGGGTTCGCCGGTTCGGAGGTCGCCTCGGCGTGCCGGGAGATGGGCATTCCCGTCACCGTGGCGGAGCGTGCGGGCGCGCCGCTGGTGGGCGCGCTCGGCGGGGTGATCGGCGCGGTCGCCGCCGGCCTCCAGACCGAGAACGGCGTGGATCTGCGCACCCATGTCACGGTGACCGCCCTGGAGGGTGACCCCGTCGGCAGGGTGCGGGCCGTCCACCTGTCGGACGAGACCGTCGTCGAGGCGGACGTGGTCGTCGTCTCGCTGGGTTCGCTGCGGAACACGGAGTGGCTGGCCGGGTCGGGGCTGGGCGCCGGGCCGCGGGGCATCGCCTGCGACGCGGGGTGCCGTGCCTTCGACTTCCGGGGCATCGTCACCGACGACGTCTTCGTGGCCGGTGACGTGGCACGGTCCCCGCACGCCCTCTTCGGCTACCAGTTCCTGTCGCTGGAGCACTGGGGCAACGCCGTCGCCCAGGCGGAGACGGCCGCGCACAACATGATCTGCCACGGCGCCGAGCGGCGCCCGCACCTGTGGATGCCGGCCTTCTGGTCCTCGATGTTCCGGGTGAACATCAAGTCGGTCGGGGTGCCGCCCATGGGTGACCAGCTCATGATCACGCAGGGTTCGCTGGCCGAGCGCCGGTTCGTCGGGGTCTACGGCTACCAGGGCCGCATGATCGCCGCCGTGAGCTTCGACAACACCCGGTGGCTGGAGTTCTACCAGCGGCAGATCGAGCGGGGCGCGCCGTTCCCGGTGGAGTTCCCGACGATGGACCGGCGGCCCGAGGGCCTGCGGCCGGTGGCGGCCGACTTCCCCGACCCGTCCCTTCCGACCCACGGCCCCACGGTGACCCTCAGCGGTTACTCACCGGCCGACCAGCAGCTGGTCTTCCACCCCTCCCGGCACTGACCGCCGCCGGCCCCGACGCTCCAAGGACCTGTCATGACGCAAGCCTCGCTGGTGCGCCAGATCACCGACTTCGCCAACCGCGCCGACCCGTACCCGCTGTACGAGGAGTTGCGCAGGACGCCCGTCCTGCACGAGGAGGAGGGCGGCCCCTACGTCGTCAGCTCGTACTACGACATCGAGGGCCTGCTCCACGATCCGCGGGTCAGCTCCGATGCCGCCAACCTCGCCGCGACGGGGGACGACGAGGTCTCGCAGGGGGAGAACACGGGACTGCCGCCGTCCTTCCTGCGGCTCGACCCGCCCGAGCACGACCGGCTCCGGCGCATCGCCAACAGCGCCTTCGGGCCGCCGCACCGGCCGCGCCGGGTCGAGAACATGCGGGGCGAGATGGCGGCCATCGTCACCGGGCTGATCGACGGTCTCGCGGACACCCGGCAGATCGACCTGGTCGACCAGTTCGCCTACCCCTTCCCGGTGACGGTGATCTGCCGGCTGCTCGGCGTGCCCCGGGACGACGAGCCGCGGTTCCGCGCCTGGGTCGATCCGGTGGTCGCCGGCCTCGATCCCGCGACGCGCACGACGGCGGACGCCGAGTCCGTGAAGGCGGCCCAGGAGGCGCGGATGCAGCTCGGCATGTATCTGGCCGGTCTGGTCGAGGAACGCACCAAGGAACCGCGGGACGACCTGCTGTCCGACCTGGTGCACAGCCAGGGCGCGGACGGTTCCATGACGATGATGGAGGTGCTCAGCACCGCGGTGCTGCTGCTGATCGCCGGTCACGAGACGACGGTCAACCTGATCACGAACGGCATGCTGACGCTGTTGCGCCATCCGGACATCCTGGCCCGGCTGCGGGTGGAGCCGGGCCTGTCGGTGCGGATCGTGGAGGAGCTGCTGCGGTACGAACCGCCGGTGCAGATCGTGCCGCAGCGGACCTGCATCGCCGACATCGAGGTGCGCGGGGTGACCATCCCCAAGGGGTCACGGCTGTGGCTGGTCCTGGCCGCGGGCAACCGTGACCCCGAGCGTTTCAAGGATCCCGGGCGCTTCGACCCGGACCGCGAGGACATCCAGCACCTCGGATTCGGCAGCGGCATCCACAGCTGTTTCGGTGCCCCGCTGGCCCGGCTGGAGACCCAGATCGCCCTGACCGAGCTGGCCCGGCGGATGGAGAATCCCCGGCTGGCCGAGGACCCGCCACCGTACCGGCAGAACGCCGTGCTGCGCGGCCCCCGGCATCTGGACATCGTCTTCGACGGGTGGCGTTGACCCGCGCGGGCGGGCGTCAGCAGCCGCACCCGCCCGCCACGGGCGCCGTCAGCGGGTCGGCGTCCCGGCGGGCCGGCCCCTGCCGGGTCTCGTAGGCGAGACCCTCACGCGCCCAGTACTCGAAGCCGCCGAGCATCTCCTTGACCCGGTAGCCGAGTTCGGCGAGGGCGAGGGCGGCGCGGGTGGCGCCGTCGCAGCCGGGGCCCCAGCAGTACGTCACCACGGGCACGGACCTGTCGAGGAGCTGTCCGGCCCGCTCGGGGATGAGCGCGGTCGGCAGGTGGACGGCGCCCGGGATGTGGCCCTGGTCCCAGGACTCGGTGGAGCGGGAGTCGACCACGACGAAGCCGGGGTCACCGCCGGCCGCGAGCGCCTCCGCCACGTCGGCGACGTCGGCGTGCCGGGCGAGGCTCGCCCGGAAGTGGGCGGCGGCCTCGGCGGGAGCGGCGGGCGGGAAGCGCAGGACGGGATTCTCGGAAGCTGCGTTGATCACGACGGGAAATCTACGGTCCGTGCGCCACGGCCTGAAGGGACGATCCACGGGCCTCCCCTTGCCCCACCGGGGATTTCCCTGCTATCCATCCCTGATGACCGTGTATTCCCCGGACGCCACCGACTGGCGCATTCTCGAGGTCCTCCAACGCGACGGACGGGCCACCTACGCCGAGCTGGCGCGCGCCGTGTCGATGTCACCGAGCGCCGTCACCGAACGGGTACGGCGGCTGGAGGAGGCGGGCGTCATACAGGGGTACGCGGCGGTGGTCGACCCGGAACGGCTGGGCCTGCCGATCCTGGCGTTCGTACGGCTGCGCTACCCGAACGGCAACTACCGCCCGTTCCACGACCTGGTGGCCGCGACGCCCGAGATCCTGGAGGCGCACCACGTGACGGGCGACGACTGCTTCGTCATCAAGGTCGCCGCGCGCTCCATGTCCCACCTGGAGGAGGTCTCGGGCAGAATCGGCTCCCTGGGCTCGGTCACCACCAGCGTCGTGTACTCCTCCCCGCTACCCCGACGCCCGCTGGGCCGCTAGCCCACTCCGTGCTGGCGCAGCGTGGAGCCCGATCTGCCCTTCACGACCTCCAGTTGGGCGTGGATGCGGCGGCGCAGGTCGGCTACGTGGCTGACGATGCCGACGCTGCGGTCGCGTTCGCGCAGTGAGTCGAGGACGTCCAGGACCTCGTCCAGGGTCTGGTCGTCCAGGCTGCCGAAGCCCTCGTCGATGAAGAGGGTGTCCAGGCGGACGCCGCCCGCCTCGTCGGTGACGACGTCGGCGAGGCCGAGGGCGAGCGCGAGGGAGGCGAAGAAGGTCTCGCCGCCGGACAGGGTCGCGGTGTCCCGGGCCCGCCCGGTCCAGGCGTCGACGACGTGCAGCCCGAGCCCGCTGCGTCCGCGGCCGGCGCGGTCGTCGGAGTGGACGAGGGTGTAGCGGCCGGACGACATGCGCTGGAGGCGGACGGTCGCGGCGGCGGCGACCTGCTCCAGCCGGGCCGCCAGGACGTACGACTCCAGGCGCATCCGGCGTTCGTTGTCGGCGGAGTTGCCGGCGGCGAGCGCGGCGAGCCGGGCCACCCGGCCGTACTCCTCGCGCAGCGGGGCGAGGCGGCGTACGGCCTCGGTGGCGTGCGCCGAGAGGCGGTCCAGCTCGGTGCAGCAGCGGGCGGCGGCGTCGCGGGCGGAGGCGGCCTCGCGCAGCCGGCGTTCGGCGCCGGCCGCCGTCCGTTCGGCGGTGGCCGGGTCGGCGGGCGGCTCCTTCGCGGCCGCCGCGGCGCCGGGCTCGTCGAGGACCGCGCGGACGGCGGCCTCCTCCTGCTGCCAGGCGTCGAGGCGGTGTTGCAGGTCCCGGTAGGCGGCGGCGTCCAGCAGGGCCGCCGCCGCGGCCTGCGGGGTGTCGAAACCGGCCCGGTAGGCGGCGTCGGCGAGGCGCGCGTCGGCGTCCTTCAGCCGCTGGGCGGTGTCCTCGGCGGCGCGCACGGCGTCGGCGGCCTCGGTGAGCAGTGCCGCGAGCCGCTCCAGCTGCGCGGCGCGCGCCGCCACGCTGTCCGAGGTGCCGCGCGCCTGCGTCAACTCGGCTTCCAGCGCAGCCTGTTCGCGTTCCAGGGTGTCGCGCCGGGTGAGCCGGGAGGCGGCCCGAACGGCGGCCTGGTGGCGGTCGGCGAGACGCTGCTCGCGTTCGTGTCCGGCGCGCCGCAGTTCCTCCTGGGCGGCGTGCAGGGCGGAGGCCGCACGCCGGGCGCGAACGTACTCCTCCTCCAGTTCGCCGGCCTCGGCGGCGAGCCGGTCGGTGGGCGTCTCGCCGGCCTCGGCGGTGGCGGCGGCCAGTGCCTCGCGGACCTCGCCGAGTCGCCGCTCGTCCGCGGTGTGCTGCTCCTCGGCCCGCCGGTATGCGGCGAGGGCGCGGTCCTCGGTGTCCCGGTCGACGTGTCCGGCGGTCTTGCGGGCGGGGGCGGGGTGTGCGGTGGCTCCGCAGACCGCACAGGGCTCGCCGTCGGTGAGGTGGGCGGCGAGTTCGGCGGCGATGCCGTTCAGCCGCTGTTCCTTGAGGTCGAGCCAGTGGGCGCGGGCGTCGAGGGCTCGCTGTGCCGAGGCCTCCGCGCGCTGCCGGGCCTGCGCGAGGTCGGTGGCGAGGCGGTCACGGGTGCGGGCCGCGTCGAGCCGCCGCTGCATCGGGGCGCGCTGGACGGCGAGCTGTTCGGCGCGGGTGGCGGCCTCCTGGGCGGAGTCGACGCGGGCCTGGAGTGCCGCGCGGGTGCCGTCCCAGTCGGCGAGCCAGGCGTCGGCCTCGCGCAGGATGTCCTCGTCGGCGCTCTCCTGCCGTTCGAGTCCGGTGCGTTCGTCGGTGAGTTCGGCGAGCCGCCGTTCGGCGCGCCGGGCCGCGTCGAGGCCGCCGAGTTCCTCGGCGGTCCGGCGGGCGGCGGCGGTCAGTCCGCCGGCGTCGGCGCCGGCGTGGGGGCCGGAGAGCCGCCCGCGCGCGTGGGCCTCGGCCGTGGCGGCCCGGCGGTGGTCCGCCTCGGCGGCGTCGCGCAGCTCCAGCGCGGGCGCGACGGCCTCGGCCTTGCGGGCCCGTTCCATGCGCTCGCGCGTCTCCCGGCGGGCGGCGGCGCTCTCCTGGAGGCGTTCGGCGCGCTGCCGGGCCTCGGCGAACCTGTTCTGGAGGCGGGCGCGTTCACGTATGTCGTCCAGGGCGCGGCGGGCCGCGGCGTGGGCGGACTCGGCGGCGGCCAGCCGGCAGCGGGCGACGGTGAGGCGTTCGCGGGCGGTGCTGCGGGCGACGGCGGCGGCCCCGAGAACGGCCTCGGCCAGGCCGGGGTCGCCGGGGGCCAGGCCGGGCAGGTCCATGGCGTCGCCGGCCGCCTGCTGCATGCGGTGGGCGTCGGCGAGGAGCGCCGCGTCGCCGTCGCGCACGCGCGCCTCGGTGGCCTTGCGGCGGTCGGCGAGGCGTTTCTCGACGTCGGCGAAGCGCCGGGTGTCGAAGAGGCGGCCGAGCAGTTTGCTGCGGGCTTCGGCGTCGGCGCGCAGGAAGCGGGCGAAGTCGCCCTGGGGCAGCAGGACGACCTGGCAGAACTGGTCGCGGCTCATCCCGAGCAGCTGGGTGATCTCCTCCCCCGTCTCCTGGTGGGAGCGGCTGCGGTCCTGCCAGGCGCCGGCCGTGCTGTCGTACTCGCGCAGCCAGGTCTGGGCCTTGTCGACGGTGGTGCCCTTGCCGCGCAGCTTGGGCCGCTCCCAGGGGGGCTGCCGGGTGATCTCCAGGCGGCGTCCGGCGACGGTCAGGTCGAGGCGGACCTCGGTGCGGGTGCCGGGCGGGGCGTGGTCACTGCGCAGGTGCGCGCCCTGGCCGCTCTGCCGGGCGCCGGGGACGGAGCCGTAGAGGGCGTAGCAGACGGCGTCCAGGACGGAGGTCTTGCCGGCGCCGGTGGGACCGTGCAGCAGGAAGAGGCCGGCGGCGGAGAGGGCGTCGAAGTCGACGGTCCGGGCGCCGCCGAAGGGTCCGAAAGCGGTGATGTCGAGCCGGTGCAGCCTCATCGTGCCACCTCTCGTACGGCGTCGTCGGCGCGGACGGCGTCGAACGCGTCGCGCAGCACGGCCGTCTCGTGCGCGTCGGGTCCGGTGCCGCGGACATGGGCGACGAAGTCCTGGGCGATCTGGTGGTCGCTGCGGCCGGCGAGCCGCCGGGCGTACGACAGGTGGGGGTCGTCGGGGGCCCGCTCGGGGTCGAAGACGAGGCTGAGGGTGTGCGGGAAGCGTGCGGTGAGGCGGGCCATGGGGTCGGCCGGGCGGGCCGGGTCGGTGAGGGTGGCCTCGATCCAGGCTTCCTCGTGGCGGGTCAGTTCCGGGTCGGTGAGGAGCGCGTCCAGGGTGCCCCGGATGCGGGCGAGCGGGCGCGGCACCGGGCAGTCGACGCGTGCGGCGGTGACCGAGCCGTCCGCGTCCAGGTCGACCAGCCACATGCTCTTGCGGTGGCCGGCCTCGGAGAAGGAGTAGGCGAGCGGGGAGCCGGAGTAGCGCACGCGTTCGGTGATGGTCTGGCAGCCGTGCAGGTGCCCGAGGGCCACGTAGTCGACGCCGTCGAACACGCCGGCCGGTACGGCGGCGACCCCGCCGACGGTGATGTCCCGCTCGCTGTCGCTGGCCTGGCCGCCGGTGACGAAGGCGTGGGCGAGGACGACGGAGCGCGTGCCGGCCGCGCGGGTGGCGAGGTCGGCGCGGACCCGGTCCATGGCGGCGCCGAGCACGGCCTCGTGCCCGGCCTTGGCGACGGCGAACTCGTCCTTGACGAGGGCGGGTTCGAGGTAGGGCAGGCCGTAGAACGCGACGTCGCCGTGGGCGTCCTGAAGCACGACCGGGGTGCCGGCGGCGGCCGGATCGGTGCGCAGGTGGATGCCGGCGCGGTCGATGAGCCCGGCGCCGACGCCGAGGCGGCGGGCCGAGTCGTGGTTGCCGGAGATCATCACCGTGGGCACGCCGAGGTCCGCGAGACGGTGCAGGGCGGTGTCGAACAGTTCCACGGCGGCGAGCGGG
This sequence comes from Streptomyces sp. NPDC028722, assembly GCF_040637655.1. Classification (NCBI taxonomy): domain Bacteria; kingdom Bacillati; phylum Actinomycetota; class Actinomycetes; order Kitasatosporales; family Streptomycetaceae; genus Streptomyces; species Streptomyces sp. NPDC028722. The sequence continues at coordinate 82,771 of NZ_JBEZWU010000018.1, read as the reverse complement.
GGCACCGCCCGGTCGTACACGTCGCCCGACACGACCACCGCGTCCACCGCGTGCTCACGCACGGTGGTGACGAGGTGGCCGATGAACCCGGCCTGGGCCCCGAGCAGGTTCGCCCGGTGGAAGGCCCGGCCGAGATGCCAGTCGGACGTGTGCAGGAATCTCATGGGCCCCGAGACTATCGGCCGGGTCTGACATCACGGGCGGTCACTCCCGTACCCACCCGTCACGGCCCGCCTCCACCAAGGGCGTTATGCCCGATTCGCCGCAATGGTCAGGCATCTCCGTAGGCTTCGCCGCCCAGTTCGAAGCCGGCCGTGCCCGCCGTCACATCGGCGAGCCACGCGCGGAAGGCGGCCACGTCGGCGTCCGGCAGGCCGATCTCCAGGGTGACGGCCTCGCCGTAGCGGACGTCCCGCACCTCGCGTCCGGTGGCCCGCAGGTCGTTCTGGACCTTGCCCGCGCGCTGGTGGTCGACGGTCACCGTGGCCAGCCGGAAGCGGCGCCGGGTGCGGGTGCCGAGCGCGTCCAGGGCTTCGCCGACGGCTCCGCCGTACGCGCGGATGAGCCCGCCGGCGCCGAGCTTGACCCCGCCGTAGTAGCGGGTGACGACGGCGACGACGTACCGCATGTCACGGCGCAGCAGCATCTGGAGCATGGGGACGCCGGCGGTGCCGCCCGGTTCACCGTCGTCGCTGGCCCGCTGCACGGAGGCGTCGGCACCGATCACGTACGCCCAGCAGTTGTGGCTGGCGTCGGCGTGGTCCCTGCGGACGGCCGCGACGAAGTCCTGCGCCTCCTTCTCGGTGGCGGCCGGGGCGAGGGCGCACAGGAAGCGGGAGCGGTTGATCTCGGTCTCGTGCACACCCGCGCGGGCGACGGTGCGGTACTCGTCCTGCATCCCGTCACCCTATGCGCAGCACGTCACCGGTCCGCCCCCCGCGTCAGCGCGGCCGCTCCCCCTTCGCTCCGCGCGGCACCGTGAACGAGGTCAGCAGGGCCGTGCCCGGGGCCAGTGCCGGCCAGCCGGTGCCGCGCCAGGCGAGGACGGCGATCGCGGCCGTCGGGAACTTCTCCCCCACCCGGGCCAGGGTGTCGTCGAGGCCGTCCGCGGCGAGCGCCCGCACCAGATCGGCCAGGCCCGGGTTGTGCCCGACCAGCAGCAGCGTCTCCACCTCCGGCGGCACCTCGTGCACGACCTCCAGCAGCTCCGGCACGCCGGCCGCGTACAGCCGCCCGTCCAGGCGCACCGGCGGCGGGGTGCCCCACTCGGCGGAGGCCAGCTCCCAGGTCCGGCGGGCGCGGACGGCGGTGGAGCACAGGGCGAGGTCGGGCAGGGAGCCGGAGTCGGCGAGGGCGCGGCCGGCGGCCGGGGCGTCCCGCAGCCCCCGGGGCGCGAGCGGCCGGCGAGGGTCCTCGACGCCTTCGGGCCACGCGGACTTGGCGTGCCGCAGCACCACCAGCCGGCGCAGCGGGCCCGCGCCCGCGCGTTCGATCACGTGGGGTTCCCGAGGTCGCGCAGGAGATCCAGGGCGAGCAGCCGGTCGGCGTGGGCGTAGGTCTCGAAGCGTGCGCCGTCGGGCAGGTCCGGGGCGTGCTCCACGTCCCGGAGCACCGCGAGCGAGCGGGGCAGGTCGAGGTCGTCGTCCCAGGCGGCCCGCAGCCGCGTCCGGATCTCCTCGGGCACCGGCCGGGAGGGCCGCCGGGCCCAGCCCGCCACGGCCCGCCGCCAGTGGGCGAGCTGCCCGGCGGCCCGGTCGAGGGTGCTGGCGTCCAGCCGAGCGGTTTCCCGCCGGGGGACGGAGAGCAGGGCGAGCCGCAGGGCGGCGGGGTCGGCGAGGAGGGCGGGCAGCGGCGGCTCGGGGCCGGTCCAGGCCACCGGCGCGACGGCCGCCACCGGTCCCTCGGCGCGGACGGTCGCGGCGTGGGGCCCGGCGACGTGGACCACCTGGGCCTCACCCAGCCCGGACGCGAGGTCCCGGCCGTCCTCGAAGGGGCGGATGGCGAGGTGGGTGGCGGCCGTGCGCAGCTCGGGCTGTTCCCGGGGTGCGGTGAGGATCGTCCAGACCGGGGTGCCGCCCAGCTCCAGGGCCCGGACGAGCAGGTCGGCGGTGAGCAGCACCCGCAGCGCGGTCGGGTCGAGACCCGAGGCGTGGGCCTCGACGCGGGTCAGGCCGCGGCGGGCGGGCGCGGCGGCGACGGGCTCACCGGTTCGGACGTCGAGGATGCGCAGCACGGGGCGAGCGTAGGCGGACGGACGGCCGTATGCGGGCAGCTTGCGCCGATTCCGGTCATCGTGGCGCGCCGCGGCGGGAATCCGCACCGGTGGGGGCGCTGTTGCCCCCACGTTCTGTTCCCGCAGCCCGAGGAGGCGGCCGATGTACGGCGACGAGGCGACGATCCGCAGGATTCTGACCGAGCTGGGCGACACCTGGGCGGTGGTCGGCCTGTCCGCGAACCGGAGCCGGGCCGCGTACGGGGTGGCGCGGGTGCTCCAGCGGTTCGGCAAGCGGATCGTGCCGGTGCACCCCAAGGCGGAGACGGTGCACGGCGAGCGGGGGTACGCCTCCCTCGCGGACATCCCCTTCGACGTGGACGTGGTCGATGTCTTCCTCAACAGCGCCCTGGCCGGCGCGGTGGCCGACGAGGCCGTGGCGCGGGGCGCGAAGGCGGTGTGGTTCCAGCTGGGGGTCGTCGACGCCGGCGCGTACGACCGGACCAGGGCGGCGGGTGTGGAGATGGTCATGGACCGGTGCCCGGCGATCGAGATTCCACGCCTGAACTAGCCCGGCCCACCCCCTGTCTCACTTTCTTCTCACAATTAGCCGCTGAATATTGACATTCGGAGTGGATCTCTGACCTGTGTGAACGCTGTTCCCAAGACCGACAAGATCCTGGGTCAAGTTTTGGGAAACAGTCTTCTGCCGAAGCAGAAAGTCTTTCTAGCCTGTGGCGTCCTTGCTCGTTTGTTTCGTGTTCATGAACTGAGAGGCCACCTGACATGGCGAAAGTCGACCATGCCGTGCCACAGGCCACGACGGAGTCCGGCGGCCTGCGCCGCGATGTCGGACTGATCGGTCTGATGTGGGCCTCCGTCGGCTCCATCATCGGCTCCGGCTGGCTGTACGGCGCCGAGAAGGCGGTCGTCGTGGCCGGCCCCGCGGCGATCATCTCGTGGGTGATCGGCGCGGTCGCGATCGTGCTGCTGGCGCTCGTGCACGCCGAACTCGGCGGCATGTTCCCGGTGGCGGGCGGCACGGCCCGCTACCCGCACTACGCCTTCGGCGGCCTGGCCGGCATGTCCTTCGGCTGGTTCTCCTGGCTCCAGGCGGCCACCGTGGCCCCCATCGAGGTCGAGGCCATGATCGGCTACGCCGGTCACTGGGAGTGGGCGCAGGGCCTCCAGCACACCGACGGGACGCTGACGCCCGTCGGTCTCCTCACGGCCGTCCTGCTGATGGCGGTCTTCGTCGGGGTCAACTTCTTCGGCGTCCGGGCCCTGGCGCACACCAACAGCGCCGCCACCTGGTGGAAGATCGCCGTCCCGCTCGGGGCGATCTTCATCATCGCCATGGGCAACTTCCACGCCAGCAATTTCACCTCGGAGGGCTTCGCGCCGTTCGGCGCCAAGGGCATGCTCGGCGCCATCAGCTCCAGCGGCATCATCTTCGCGCTGCTCGGTTTCGAGCAGGCGATCCAGCTGGCGGGTGAGAGCCGCAACCCCAAGCGCGACCTGCCGCGTGCGACCCTCGGCTCCGTCGCGATCGGCGCCGTGATCTACATCCTGCTCCAGGTCGTGTTCATCGCCGCACTGCCGCACGCGTCCTTCGCGCACGGCTGGGCCAAGCTGGACTTCCCCGGCATCAGCGGTCCCTGGGCGGGCCTGGCGACCCTGGTGGGCCTGGGCTGGCTGGGCTGGGTGCTCTACATCGACGCGATCATCTCCCCCGGTGGCACCGGCCTGATCTACACCACCGCCACCTCGCGCGTCTCCTACGGCCTGGCCAAGAACGGCTACGCGCCGAAGGCCTTCGCCAGGACCGACAAGCGCGGCGTGCCGTGGTTCGGTCTGCTGATGTCGTTCGTCACCGGTGTGATCTGCTTCCTGCCGTTCCCGAGCTGGCAGGAGCTGGTCGGCTTCATCACCTCGGCGAGCGTGCTGATGTACGCGGGCGCGCCGCTGGCCTACGGCGTCTTCGCCGACCGGCTGCCGCACCACGAGCGCCCCTACCGGCTGCCCGGCGGCAGGTTCATCTCGCCGCTGTCGTTCGTGGTCGCCAACCTCATCATCTACTGGGCCGGCTGGGACACCCTGTGGCGGCTGGGCTTCGCGATCCTGCTCGGCTACCTGCTGCTGGGCTCCTACGCCTGGTACGCCACCAGCAAGCGGCTGCCCGACGCGCCCCGGCTGGACTTCCGGGCCGCGCAATGGCTGCCCGGTTACCTGCTCGGCCTGGGCGTGATCTCCTGGCTGGGCGGCTTCGGCGGCCGGGGCGTCATCCCGCTGTGGTGGGACATCCTGGTCGTGGCCGCCTTCTCGCTGGGCATCTACTACTGGGCCAGGGCCACCGCGTCCAGCCCCCAGGCGATCGAGCGCAGCATCGAGGAGGTCGTGGTCACGGACGCGCCCGCGCACTGATCCCTCCCCCGTCCCACCCCGCGGTGTCCCGTCGGCTCGTCTGACGGGACACCGTCATAATGCTCGGATGACGTCTCCTTCCCCCCACTCCGGCTCCCCCGCCGCGCCCTACTGTCCGGTCGTCATCGTGGGCGCCGGCCCGGCCGGGCTGACCGTCGGGAACATCCTGCGAGCCGCCGGCGTCGACTGCCTGGTCCTGGAGGCCGGCAGCCGCGCGTTCATCGAACAGCGGCCCCGCGCCGGGGTCATCGAGGAATGGGCGGTACGGGGCCTGGAACAGCGCGGCCTGGGGAGCAACCTGACGGCGCACGCCCAGCGGCACACCGAGTGCGAGTTCCGCTTCGACGGCCGCGGTCACCGCTTCGCCTACGGTGACCTGACGGGACGTCACCACTGGATCTACCCGCAGCCGTCGCTGGTGACGGATCTCGTGCGCGAGTACGCCGACGTGCGCGGCGGCGCCGTCCGTTTCGGCGTGCGCGACGTCCGCCTGCACGACCTGGACTCCGACCGGCCCTCGGTCTCGTACACCGACCCGGACAGCGGCGAACGGCTGCTGGTGCGCTGCGACTTCGTGGCGGGCTGCGACGGGGCCCGCGGGGTGAGCCGGGCGGCGCTGCCCGAGCGGGCGCGGATCTCCCGGCACGACTACGGCATCGGCTGGCTGGCGCTGCTCGCCGAGGCACCGCCGTCCTCCGACTGTGTGCTGTTCGGCATGCACCCCGACGGATTCGCCGGACACATGGCCCGGAGCCCGCACCTGACCCGGTACTACCTCCAGTGCCCGCCGGGCGACGACCCGGACGACTGGCCGGACGAGCGGGTCTGGGACGAACTCCAGCGGCGCCTGCACGCCGCGGACCGCCCGCCGCTGACACGGGGCCGGCTGCTGGAGAAGCGCGTGCTGGACATGCACAACTACGTGGTGGAGCCCATGGTGTCCGGCCGGCTCTTCCTGGCCGGTGATGCCGCGCACCTCGTCGCGCCGATCGCCGCGAAGGGCATGAACCTGGCCCTCCACGACGCGTTCCTGCTCGGCGACGGCCTCGTCGCCCACCTGACCGCAGGCGACGGCACGGCCCTGGACGGCTACGCGGAAGCCTGTCTGCGCCGGGTGTGGGACTACCAGGAGTTCTCCCAGTGGCTCTCCGAGATCTACCACGGCATGTCCCACGGCGACCCCTACCGGGCCGGCACCGCCCGGGCCCGCCTGCGCCGGCTGTTCACCTCACCGGCAGCGGCGGCGGCCTTCGCCGAGCAGTACCTCGGTACGGCGGGCGCGTACTGAGCGCGTGACGGCCGCCGCTCGGCGGTCAGGCGACGCCCAGGCCCTCCCGTACGACCGCGCCCGGCAGTTCGGCGAGGGCCTTGCCCGGCACCAGCAGTTTGCCGCGCCTGCGGCCACTGCCGATCAGCACGTAGGGCAGGTCGACGACGGCCGCGTCCACCAGCACCGGCCAGCCGGTGGGCAGTCCGAGCGGGGTGATGCCGCCGTACTCCATGCCGGTCTCGCCGGTCGCGGTCTCCATGGGAGCGAACGAGGCCTTCCGGGCGCCCAGTTGACGGCGTACGGCGCCGTTGACGTCGACCCGGGTGGTGGAGAGCACCACGCAGGCGGCCAGGGTGGTCATGCCGCCCCGCTTGCCCGCGACGACGACACAGTTCGCCGACCGCTCCAGCAGGTCGCGGCCGTAGTGCTCCACGAAGACGGCCGTGTCGGCCCACTGCGGGTCGGTGTCCACGTAGAGAATCCGGTCGGCCGGGACAGCGCCCTGCCAGTCGCGTACGGCATCGGCGACGGGCGCGGTCAGCTCGTCCAGGCAGTCCGGGGCAGGGGTGGCGGTGTCGAAGTCTCCGATGGGTGGGCGCATGGCCGCACGCTAGCAAGACCCGCCCGCGCGCCGTACCCGCGTCTCAGGGCACGGGCGGCACGGACACCGCCATCACCATCTCCATCGGCAGGTCGCCCCGGTTGGTGTACCGGTGCGGGACGCTGGCCTCGAAGGAGGCGCTGGCGCCCGCCGGAACGCGGTACTCCGTCCCGTCCACGACCAGCGTCAGCTCGCCCGCGGTCACGTGCACCAGCTCGACGGTGCCACCGGGATGCGGCTCGGAGGGGCTGCTCTCGCCCGGCATCAGCCGCCAGTCCCACATCTCCAGCGGTCCCGGCGCCTCCGTGCCGGCGAGCAGCCGGTTGTAGCTGCCGGCTTCCGTGTGCCACAGCCGTACCGCCCGTTCGGCGGGGACGATCCGGACCGTCGGGCCCTGTTCGTAGTCGAGGAGCGTGGTGACACTGACGCCGAGCGCGTCGCCGATCTTGACGACCGTGCCGATGCTGGGGTTGGTGCGGGCCTGCTCGATCTGGATGAGCATGCCGCGGCTGACCCCGGCCCGGGCGGCGAGCACGTCCAGCGTGAAGCCGCGCACGGCACGCCAGTGCTTGACGTTGCGCGCCAGGGACTGGGTCAGGAGTTCGAGGTCCGACACGTGGGGTCCAATATCCGGGAAGTCCGAGGTGACGCCTGGCGCGGTGCTGTGCACCGCACTACGGTGCGATGCACCCGAGCGTTCACCGAACTGTACTGCGAGGCCGGCCGTGCCGGTGGCCGGCCGGTCGCCTCAGGCCTCCGGTTCGAGTGCGGCGAGCCGGGCGACGACGTCCTCGTCCAGCTCGCCCAGCGCCCGCAGCTGCTCCGGCGTCGTCCCGTCGGGGATGGGCACCGGGGCCGGGGTCCGCAGTGGCGGCTGCCAGCCGTCGCCGGCCGTCCAGCGCCGTACGACCCGGGCGGGCGCCCCCGCCACCACCGCGTGGTCGGGCACCGCGCCCCGGACCACCGCGCCGGCCGCCACGACGACGTTCCGGCCGATCCGCGCGCCGGGCAGGATCACCGCGCCGGTGCCGATCCAGCAGCCCGGGCCGATCTCGACGGGCTCCATCCGCGGCCACTGCCGGCCGATGGGCTGGTGCGGGTCGTCGTAGGAGTGGTTGGTGGAGGTGACGTAGACGTACGGGCCGAAGTAGCAGTCGCTGCCGATCGTGACCGTCGTGTCCGCGATGACATGGCTGCCGCGGCCGAGGACCACGCCGTCGCCGATGCGCAGGATGGGGTCGGGGCCGAGGTCCAGGTCCGGCATCAGGCCGGCCGTGAGGGTGACCTGCTCGGCGATGATGCAGTGGGAGCCGAGCCGGATCCAGGGCTCGCCGAAGACCGTGCCGAGCGGGAAGGCCAGCCGGGTGGCTTCGCCGATCGCGCCGAACCGGTAGCGGCCGGGGTGCTCGGCCGTCACCGAACCCGCGCCGCGCACCCACGACCAGCCCGCGTGCACGGCGCGCTGCGCCAGCCGGCGTCGCCAGGATGAGAACGTGTTCTTGCGCTTCGACACGGGCTCACGTTACTCACCGGTCGCCCGGCGGAGGGCGCGGGCTGCTGTGATCTTCACCCCACCCGGTGTCGTACCGTGCGGTGTACTGCCGACACGAGGAGACGGGTGATGACGCACAAGGCGCTGGTCGTGGGTATCGGGGGCAAGGAGCCCCAGGTGGATCCGGAGGCGTTCGTGGCGCCCACGGCCTCCGTCATCGGGGATGTCACGCTGCACGCGGGAGCGAGCGTCTGGTACGGGGCGGTCCTGCGGGGCGACGTGGAGAAGATCACCGTGGGCGCGCGGGCCAATGTGCAGGACAACGTCACGCTGCACGCCGATCCCGGGTTCCCGGTGACCGTCGGGGAGCGGGTGTCGATCGGGCACAACGCGGTGGTGCACGGGGCGACCGTGGAGGACGACTGCCTGATCGGCATGGGGGCGACCGTGCTCAACGGGGCGGTGATCGGGGCCGGGTCGCTGGTCGCCGCGCAGGCTCTGGTGCCGCAGGGGATGGTGGTGCCGGCCGGGTCACTGGTCGCGGGGGTGCCGGCGAAGGTGAAGCGGGAGCTGACCGCGGAGGAACGGGAAGGGGTCACTCTCAACGGCACCTTGTACGCGGAGCTGGGCAAGGCCCACAAGGATGTGCACCGCTAGGACCGGGCGCGGGGGCGGGGGCGCTCAGTCCCCGGCGTTCACGGGTTCCGGTTCCCGCTCGGCCGGCGGCTGCGCCGTCTTCGCCTTGCGCTTCAGGACCAGCACCGACACCAGGCCGATCAGCAGGGCCGCCACCAGGCCCAGGTAGGAGAACCGCTTCAGCCAGTCCTCGGCGACGAGACCGACGTAGTAGATGACGGCCGTGGTGCCGCCGGCCCAGCAGATGCCGCCGAGGACGTTGGCGATCAGGAACTTCCAGTACGGCATGTGCAGGACGCCCGCGAGGGGACCGGCGAAGATACGCAGAAGGGCGACGAAGCGGCCGAAGAAGACCGCCCACATGCCCCACTTCTGGAAGGACCGCTCGGCGGTGGCCACATGGCCCGCGCCGAAGTGCCGCGGGAACCTGGCGCCGAGCCAGGCCAGCAGCGGGCGTCCGCCCTTGCGGCCGATCGCGTAGCCGATGGAGTCGCCGATCACGGCGCCCGCGGTCGCGCACACTCCGAGGACGACCGGGTTGACACCCGACTGCTGGGAGGACATGAGGGCCGCCGAGACGAGGATGATCTCGCCGGGCAGCGGGATGCCCAGGCTCTCCAGGCCGATCACCAGGGCCACCACGGCGTAGACGGCGGTCGCCGGCACCGAGTCGAGCCATTCCTGGACGTGCACCGCCGGTACCTCCCCTGTCGCTGCCCTTGCCCTCCGGGTCACCGCATGTGCGGCGCGCCCCAAGGGAAGGCTACCTGGTCGGCGATGAACGGCTGCCTGCTCGCGCCGCCCGGCCGCACCGTCCCGTCCTCGCCCCGCACGTTTCCGGACACCGCGATGTCCGACCGCGGGGGAACACTCCTCGCGGTCCGCCCGGCCCGCCTCTTCCAGGTCCCCGCCGCGGGGCCCGCCGCGGAAGGACGACGTCCCCGTGTCCTCACCGGCTCCTCCCACCCCCTGTCCGCCCGCCGCCCCGCGAGCCGGAACCCCCGTGCCCCGGGGCCCCGGCCGGCCCGGCGTCGCGGACCCTGCCCCGGCCGCTGCGGCTCGGCCTGTCCCTGGCTCCCCTGCTCCTCGCCGCCGGCTGGGCCGCGGCCCACCGGTCCGTGCTGTACGAGGGGCCGGCGGCTGCCGCGGCCGAGCCGCGGTGGCTGCCGGCCGGGGCCGGCCTCACCTGTCTGAGCTGGGTGGCCGCGTCCTGCGTACGGCAGGGGGCACTGCCCGAACGGCTGCCGTCGGGGCTGTTGCCGGCCTCCCGGTTCGCCGCGGGCGCCGCCGACCACGCCCTTCCCTGCGGGCTCGGCGCCCACGCCGTCACCCTGCGCTTCCTGCGCGGGCGGGGCGTGCCGCTGGAGCGGGCGACCGCGTCGATCGGCCCGCACTCGCTGGTGAGGTCCACCGCGAAGACACTCATGCCGCTGGTCTTCCTGGCCGTCTCACCGGTCCGGCGGCGCCTGGGTGACCTGGCCCCGGAGGAACGACTCCTGCTGCCGCTCGCTCTCGCGGCGGGCGGGACGGTCGCGCCGGCCGCGGTGCTGCTGACGGTCGTACGGCCGGTGCGGCCACCGATGACCGAGCTGCTGCGCTCCGCCCCGACCGACGTACGGGTGGTGCACGCGCGGCCGTCCTGGGTGCTCGCCCTGTGGGGCGGGGCGGTCGGGATGCCCCTGGTGCAGGCGGGCACCCTGGCCTGTGTCGGGCCTCGCTCGGGCTGGGACTGCCCTGGCAGCAGGTGGTACTGGCCTGCCCGGCGGCGGGCACGGCCGTCGGGGCGGTGCACGCGCCGGGCGGGCCGGCGGTCGACGCGACCCAGGTGTGGACGCTGGTCACCTTCGGCGCCCCGCCCGCGTCGGCCACGGCGGCGGTCGTCGGTCACCGGCTGCTGACCGACTGGGTACCGCTGTTGCCGGGCGCCCTGACGCTGTCCGCGCTGATCCGCGCGGGCGTGCTGTGAGGGGCGGCGGCTGCGAGCGGCGACTGTCGCGGTGGCCGCTCCGGGCGGGCCGCCGGCCGGCGGGCGTCGGCCCGGCGCGGCCGGTCGGCCGACGCCGGTGCGCCGACGGACGGCCGGTGGGCCGGCGGCCCTCCCAGGAACCGGTCCGCGACCCCGCTACCTCGCGCCGCCCTCGCCGGAGGCGCGTCCCGCCCGCTGTTCACCGAGTCTGTCGCAGTGGTCCCGGTGACAGAGCGCGGGTCGCGCGTCGGTGAGCCGGGGACTCCGGAAGGCGTGGCCGCAGTCGGCGGAGCGCCCGGGCCGCCCGGCGGGCGGGCCCGGTGCCGATCAGCCGGCCAGTGCCCGTACGACCGCTGAACCCGCCTCTGCGGTGCCGGTGGCCAGTGAGGTCGTCCGGGCGTTCAGCGGCTGGGTGAGCGTGCCCCCGGCCGGCCTGACGGCATCCCCCGCGGCCACCACCACGTCCGCCACGTCCGTCGTCGCGGCATCCGCCGCAGGGCCCGCGCGGTCCGCACCGCCGGTCCCGCCCCGGCGCCGGTCCTCCTCGGCGTGCGCCTGGGCGATCCGCGGTCCGGTCTCCTGCCCGGCTCCCGTTCGGTCGCGTTCCGGCTTCCCGGGTGGGACGGCGCCGTCGCCCCGCTGGACGGAGTCCGGCCCGGCGGCGTCCGGCGGCGACGCCCCCGGTCCCGCCGTGCCGGTCCCGCCGGACAGCCTCGGCCGGTCCCGCTCTCCAGGCACCCCGGACGTCTCGGGTGCGCGCTCGCTCTCCGCCGTACCGGAGGCCTGCGGCACCTCGGCGGTCACCGGCTCCAGCACCCACCGCTGCCGCGGCGAACCGTCCCGTCCGGCCACTTCGACCCGCGTGGTGGAACGGCCGGAACCCGGTGTGAGCACCAGGCCCTTGTACCGGCGGAGCAGGATCTCGCCGCGGACCGTGACGTCGTAGGACACCTCGCCGGTGGGAGCGAGGCAGCCGGCCAGTCCGACGCGCCGCGGGCCGGGGCCGGCGGCCAGGCAGAGGGACGGGTCCGCGGCGCTGCGCAGTCGTCCGTCGTCCCGGTACGACCACTGCTGCGAGGCGGCCGGGGAGCACAGCGCGAGCCGGACGCCCGCGCCCGCGGTGACCCGGTTGCCGCGCACGTCCAGGCAGAGCCGGGAGCCGAGGCCGCGCAGGGCGCCGTGGGCGGTCTCCGCCGGCTCACCGGCGGAGGCGGCCGAGGCGGCGGAGGGCGAGGATGCGGAGCGGGTGCCGGTGCCGCCCGGGCGCGCGGCGTCGCCGGCGGGGGCGCTCCAGGTGGCGGGTGCGGAGACACCGTTGTCATCGGACCAGCTCCTGGCCGCGAGGACGGTGGCGAGCAGCGCGAGGGAAGTCAGTCCGACTCCGACGGCCACGGCCGTGCGGCGGCGGTTCTCCGGCCCGGTGCGGTGCCGGCCGGTGGTCGCCGGGGGCGCGGGCCGCGCCGCCGACGGGGGCGGCCATTCACCGGGGGCGCCGCGGCCCGGGCGGGAGTCGAGGTAGCGGCGGGCACCCCAGCCGAGCACGGTCTCGGCGAGCAGGAGGTGCAGGCCGCCGTCGAAGTGGCCGAGTTGTCCGGCGGCATACCGGCAGTGCTCACAGACCGTCAGATGCCGGCGTACGTCGGCCAGCAGGGCGCCGCCACGGCGGATCGGGGCGTCGAGGAGGCGGTTGTGGAAACGGCATTCACTGGAGGGTGCGAGTTCCCGGTGGGCGCGGACGCAGCCGGCACGGAATTGCTCGCGTGCCTGTTCCAGGGCGGCGACGGCGGTGGCCGGGTCGACCCCCAGCAGACCTGCCGGTATGTTTATGGGTTCGGCTTCGACCTCGGTGTGCCAGAGAAGGCATTGCGAGGCGCCGGGAAGAGCCTGGAATGCGCGCGCGGCGAGCTGCCGGCTTTCCGGTGTCCCGGGGTTCGTCGCGCGAAGGCCCCGGCCGCCGGTGGGTTTGCGCAATTCCGGCAGGGCGATGCGCGCCGCCTCGTCGGCGGCCCAGGAGCGGACGGTGTCCCGGACGGCGACGAGCAGTTGCGGCCGGAGGGCGCCGCCGAGGACGCCACCCGCCATGCGGCCGAGCACCTGATGGAAGGCCGCGGTGGCGACCAGCTGGGCGGCGGAACCGGCCGAGGCCAGGCAGACCACGGCATAGTCTCGGGTGGGCCGCCAGTGCCGGGCCAGCAGCAGGGCGAGGGCGTGATGGCAGGCGTCGCCGGGGCCGGTCAGCCGGGCGACGAGGGCACGGTCGGACTCACCGGCCGGCGCGGGTGGGGGCCGGAACGGCGGGCGTGGGGGGTGAGGGGACGGCACGGGACCATTTCCTTTCCAGCCGCAGGAACGCAGACACAGGCGCGTCCTGTCGGAAAGCAGTACCTGGTAGGTACGTACCTGATGGGTATGTACCTGAGAGCCGGCCCTGACATCGGCGTCTGCCGCTGCCCTCCCGCGGGGAGGCTCACCTTCGCACACGCGGGTCACAGGAAACAAGAAGTGCGGATATCTCCGACGCCAAAATCGTTTTACCGCACGACAGTTACCGCCGGTATCCCCAGGGCGGTCTGATAGGTGCGGCCAACTCGGCCACCGTAAAAGCCATATGGCGCACGAAATTTCCAACTTCCGTCCGCTGTCCCACAGTCGGCTGCCGGGCTTCGCCGCGCCCGGTCACCCTCTCCCCTCCCCGGCGCCGCCGTCGGTGCGCCGGGGAACGGGCCGCGATCGCGGACCACCGCGTCAGCCGTTGGGCCGCAGCGTCCAGACGACCGTCATCTCTCCGGTCACGGCGCCGTCCGCGCGCCGGATCTCGATCGTCACCGGGAACTCCGGGCGCTGACCGGCGTCCAGCTCGGCGACGACGTCGGCGGCCGGGCGGCCCAGCGTCGCGGTCGCGGTGACGGCGCCCATCGCCAGCTTCCGGTAGGCGATCTCGGCGCGTACGGCGAGCGGTACGGCGCGCGAGAGCTGGTCCCCGAAGGCGGCCAGGACGATGGCGCCGCTGGCCGACTCCCCGAGGGTGAACATCGCGCCGGCGTGCGGGCCGCCCACGTGGTTGTGGTACGCGCCCTGATCCGGCAGGGACACCACGGCCCGGTCGGCGGTGGTCTCCCGGAACTCCAGGTTCAGCGTCCGGGCCATGGGCACGGTGGCGGCGAGCATGTCGCCGATCGACATCTGGTCTGCGCTCATGTCCGTCATGTTACTCACGAGTAGCCGAAGCTGACCAGAGCCGGTGTCCGCGGTCACCACGGTTTCGCCACGATCCTGACGAACACCGGTGACCGGAACGTGTCCCGCGCCCCACTAGGGTTACTGGCCATGTGGCCAGATCAGCAGCCGCCAGGGGGCGCGCAGAACCCGCAGCACAACCCGTACCAGCAGCCGGGTTACCAGCAGCCGAACCCGTACCAGCAGCCCGGATACCAGCAGTACCCGCAGCACGGGCAGCAGGCGCAGTGGGGACAGCCGCCCACGGCGTCCTCGCCGCAGCCGCCGCACGGCGGTGGCGGCCGTACGAAGCTGGTCGCGATCGTCGCGGCCACGGCCGTGGTGATCACCGCCGCCGTGACCGGCTATCTGGTGCTCGGCGGCGGCTCGAAGGACGACGAGGCGGACAACGGCAAGGACGGGCACAGCACGAGCCCGTCGCCGAAGGGCAGTCCCGCCGCCTCGCCGGCCTCCTCCGCGGCCGGCAACCCGCGGGCGAGCGGGACCGAGAAGCCGACCGTCGCGGGCTGGAAGCTCGTGGTCAATCCCAAGTACGGCACCGCGTTCGACGTGCCCGCGGACTGGGAGGTGGAGCGGCCCGGCATCTTCTCCTTCTTCGAGGACGAGCAGAAGGGCGACGGCTCCCCGTACATCGGCTTCTCCAGTCCCACGTACCTGAAGCCGGACTACTGCACGTCCGAGAAGGGCGGCACCAAGGAGTCGCACGCGCTGGTGGCGAGCGGCACGAAGGGCGAGAACGGCGCGAAGGACACCGCCGGGATCGCCCGCGGCGACTCGGCCGCGTTCGTGTTCGGCGGCTACACCGACCAGTCGGACGCCGCCAAGAAGTACCTGCGGATAGGCAAGCCCAGGAACTACACGACGGCGTCGGGCGTCAAGGGCAGTGTGGCGACGTCGTACGTCGTCGGCGTGCCGAAGAAGGACAAGTGCGACACCGACGGGAAGGCCACGACGTTCGCCTTCAAGAACTCCACGGGCAGCTTCGTGGCGTGGACCCTCTACGGCGCCAAGGGCGTCAAGGACGAGATCCCCGACGCCACGGTCGACAGGATCCTCGCCACGGTACGGCTGCACGGCGACCCGGTCGTGGAGTGACGTCGCCTCCCCCGCCGCGTCAGCCGATGCCGAAGGCGCCGGCGGGGGGCTCGGGTGACGGTACGGCGTCGGCGTCCTCGACCGGCCGGGCCGAGCCGATGAACTCCCGCACCGAGGCGCCGTGTTCGACTCGTGCCGGAAAGACGTCGGCCGCGCTGCGCCGGGCCAGCGCGGCGACGTCCAGCGGCCGGTGCGAGGCCACGACCACCGCGTTGCCGAACCGCCGTCCACGCAGCACCGCCGGCTCGGCGATCAGCGCGAGTTCCTCGAACACGGCGGCCAGGTTGGCGAGTTGGGCCCGCAGGAAGCCGAACGGCGCCGCGTCGGCGAGGTTGGCCAGATAGACCCCGCCGGGACGCAGCACCCGCTCGGCCGCACGCGCGTAAGCCAGCGTGGACAGGTGGGCGGGGATCCGGGACCCGCCGAACACGTCGGCGACCAGTACGTCGGCACGGTCGTCCGGAGCCTCCTCCAGCCAGGACCGGGCGTCCTCGGCGTGCAGCACGACACCCGAGTCCCGCGGCAGCGGCAGGTGCTCGGCGACCAGTTCCAGCAGCCCCCGGTCCGCCTCGACGACGTCCTGCCGCGAGCCGGGCCGGGTCGCCGCCACGTACCGGGGCAGCGTGAGGGCGCCGCCGCCGAGGTGCACCACGTCCAGCGGCGCGCCCTCGGCGGCCACGGCGTCCAGCGCGAACCCCAGCCGGCGCGCGTACTCGAACTCCAGGTACGCCGGATCGTCCAGATCGACGTACGACTGCGGCGCCCCGTCGACCGTGAGCAGCCAGGCCCGCTCCCGGTCGACATCGGGCATCAGCTTGGCGGTGCCGTGATCGGTGGTGCGGAACACGGGTATCTGCTCGGTCACCCGTTCATTGTGACCTGCCCCGGAGCGCCGCGGGACCGTGCCGGTACGGCCCCGCGGCTCCCGGCGGCGCCCCCGGCCGTCTCATCCCACGGCGGTGACGGTGCCCGCGCCCACGGTCCGCCCGCCCTCGCGGACCGCGAACCCGAGCCCCGGCTCCAACGGCACCTCCCGGCCCAGCTCCACGCTCATCTCCACCGTCTCCCCGGGCCGGGCGGCACCCGCCCCGCCCAGGTCGACATGCCCCACCACGTCCGCCGTACGGATGTAGAACTGCGGCCGGTAGCCGGTGGTGACCGGGGTCGTACGGCCCCCGTCGCGCCCCGGCAGCACGTACACCCGGGCAGAGAACCGCCGGGCCGGCACCACGCTTCCCGGCGCCGTCACCACGTGTCCCCGCCGGACGGCGTCCCGGGGAACGCCCCGCAGCAGCAACGCGACGCTGTCCCCGGCCTGCGCCTGTGCCATCGGCCTGCCGAAGGTCTCCAGCCCGGTCACGACCGTCCGGACGTCCGCGCCGAGCACGTCGACCCGGTCGCCGACCCGCACCACGCCCCGCTCGACGGCACCGGTCACGACGGTCCCCCGCCCGGTGATGGTCAGCACGTTCTCCACCGGCAGCAGGAACGGCGCGTCCAGATACCGCTCCGGCGTCGGCACATAGGTGTCCACCGCGTCGAGCAGCGCCTCGACGGACGCCGTCCAGCGCGGGTCGCCCTCCAGCGCGCGCAGTCCGGAGACGCGTACGACGGGGACGGCGTCGCCCGGGTAACCCTGGGCGGTGAGCAGGTCGCGGACCTCCAGCTCGACGAGGTCGGTCAGCTCCGCGTCCCCCGCGTCGGCCTTGTTGAGCGCGACGACGATGTGGTCGACGCCCACCTGCCGGGCGAGCAGCACGTGTTCGGCGGTCTGCGGCATGATCCCGTCGAGCGCGGAGACGACGAGGATCGCCCCGTCGAGCTGCGCCGCGCCGGTGATCATGTTCTTGACGTAGTCGGCGTGACCCGGCATGTCGACGTGGGCGTAGTGCCGGGTGTCGGTCTCGTACTCGACGTGCGTGAGGTTGATGGTGATGCCGCGGGCGGCCTCCTCGGGGGCGCGGTCGATGCGGTCGAACGGCACGAAGGTGCCGGTGCCGCGTGCGGCGAGGACCTTGGTGATGGCGGCGGTCAGGGTGGTCTTGCCGTGGTCGACGTGACCCATGGTGCCGATGTTCAGGTGCGGTTTGGTGCGCAGGTAGGCCCTTGCGGACATGGCTGTACCTCGAAGCCTCTCAGCCGGGAAGAAGAACGCGGGGACCCCTGGGACCCGCCGACCCTCCCCCTGCGGGGTCCGCCGGACTGTCCGGAGAAGGTCAGCTTCGGGTGCCGCCGGCAGCGGCCACGAGGAGCGCGACGGCAGCCTTCGGGGCATCCGCGACGGCGGATGCTGCGGGGAGGAAGGCGAACCGGGACATGCCGTCCATCATCACCGACGGTTTGTCCGACGTCGAACCCTTTTCCACCGTGGGCGAGTTCCGACCATACGGCGATCACACACGTCCGTCGGTTAGTGTCACAAGATGCTCGATGCCAACCGCTCTGGCACCGCCACGGCCTCTCCCCGGGCCGCCGGCACGGAGCTCACCGTCCCCCTGACCGCCCCCACGGCCACGGCCGTCACCGCGGGTGTCCCCGTGGCCACGCCCGCCGCACCGCTGCCGCACTTGAGAGTCACCGCCCGCTGCGCCCGTGTGCTGCGGTCCCCGCATGCCCGGCTCTCGCTGCTGTTCGCCCTCCTCGCGGGCGGCGTGGTGGCCGTGCTGCTGTTCGAGCCGCAGCGGCTGCTGACACACGGCTGGCCACCGCAGCTCGGCGGGGTCGCGGCGGCCGTCGTCTTCTCGGCGGCGTACGGGCTGTGCACCGTGGCGTTCGTCCCGCGTCCCCTGCTGAACCTGGCCGCGGGCGCGTTGTTCGGCTCGCAGCTCGGGCTGACGACGGCACTCGCCGGCACCGTGCTGGGCGCCGGGGTGGCGTTCGGGCTGGGCCGGATGCTCGGGCAGGACGCGCTGCGCCCGCTGCTGCGGGGCCGCTGGCTGAAGGCGGCCGACGGGCAGCTGAGCCGGCACGGGTTCCGGTCCATGCTGATCGCCCGGCTGTTCCCGGGGGTGCCGTTCTGGGCGGCGAACTACTGCGCGGCCGTCTCCCGGATGCGCTGGCTGCCTTTCCTGCTGGCGACGGCCCTGGGCTCGATCCCGAACACGGCCGCCTACGCGGTCGCCGGCGCCCGCGCCTCGACGCCGACGTCCCCCGCCTTCCTGATCGCGATGGGCTGCATCGCCGTACCGGCGCTGGCCGGCTCGGTGGTGGCCTGGCGCAAACGCCACCAGCTGCGCGGCCGGTGAACCGTCCCGGCGGACCGGCCGGCCGAGGAGGCGGCTCAGCCGCTTGCGGCAGTCAGCCGAGGAAAATGTCTCGATGTGGTCCAGCCTCATCGCCGTGGCCGGCACGCTGCTCGGTGGCGCGCTCACCGGGCTGATGCAGTTCAGGCGCGACCGGGCCGCCCCTGCCGACCGCAGGGCCGATGCGCTGCGGTCGGCGCCGGGCGAGCTGGTGGCCGCGCTGGGCGACCACCGGCGGGCCATGTGGCACCGCGAGGACCTGCGGCTGAGCTGTGCGAGCGCGGAGGCCGTCGCGGCGGCCCGGGCGGCGTCCCACGCCACCCGGTCCGCCGTCACCGCTCCCCTGGCCGCGGTCTGCGTGCTGGAGCCGTCCCCGGCGGAACCGGCCCGCCGGGCTCCGCAGAGGCCCCCGGCTGGACCGTGACCGGGCCGACAGCCGCCTGAGAGCGCGTCAGGCCCCTGTTCCCGCGCTCTCACCCGGGCCCGCTACGCTTCGGTCGTCACATGATCACCTTTTCTCCCCAGCGCTTGGACGCCGTACCTCCATGTCTTGGTTTGAATCCCTCGTCCTCGGACTCGTCCAGGGACTGACCGAGTTCCTGCCCGTCTCCTCCAGCGCGCACCTGCGGCTGACCGCGGCGTTCTCTGGCTGGGAGGATCCCGGGGCGGCCTTCACGGCGATCACGCAGATCGGCACGGAGGCGGCGGTGCTGATCTACTTCCGCAAGGACATCGGCCGGATCATCGCGGCCTGGTTCCGGTCGCTGTCCGACCGGGCCGTGCGCCGCGACCACGACGCGCAGATGGGCTGGCTGGTGATCGTGGGCTCCATACCCATCGGCCTGCTGGGCGTGACCCTGAAGGACCAGATCGAGGGGCCGTTCCGCGATCTGCGGATCACCGCCACCATGCTCGTCGTCGTCGGCGTGGTCATCGGCGTCGCCGACCGGCTGGCGGCCCGGGACGAGACCGGTGGCCGGCACCGCGCGCCCAAGCAGCGCAAGACACTGGACGACCTGGGCGTCAAGGACGGTCTCGTCTTCGGCCTCTGCCAGGCCTGCGCCCTGATCCCCGGCGTGTCCCGTTCCGGCGCGACCATCAGCGGCGGCCTGTTCATGGGCTACCGGCGCGAGGCGGCTGCCCGCTACTCCTTCCTGCTCGCCGTCCCGGCCGTCCTCGCCTCCGGCGCGTTCGAGGTGAAGGACTCCCTCGGCGAGGGTCAGGTGGCCTGGGGGCCGACCCTGTTCGCCACGTTGATCGCGTTCGCGTCCGGATACGCGGTGATCGCGTGGTTCATGAAATGGATCTCCAACAAGAGCTTCATGCCGTTCGTCTGGTACCGCGTCGCCCTCGGCATCGTCATCATCGCGCTGGTCTCGGCGGGCGTGCTGAGCCCGCACGCGGCCGAGTCCGCGAGCTGATCCCGCCCCGGCGGTCCCCGTAGCGCTGTCGCGCGTCGCCGCCCGGCTCCCCCGGCGGCGCACCCGGCCGGCACCCGCCCCGGAGCGGCGCCCCGCTCCGCACTGCCGTTTCGGCCATCTCCCGCGCTCTTCCGCTCGCCGGCCCGGAACGGCATATGCCTCCTGGGCTGGGTGGACGGAGGGGAACTGGTGTACGCCGCAGGCCTCGGCGGTGACCGAGCCCATACCTGCTGTGTAGCCATTCGGTGGCGCACGGTCAGCTTCTGCCCCTAGGCTGGCCCGCATGTCCCCCGATTCCCTGCCCCCTGGTTCCGTGCGGCCCGCCGCCGAGGTCAACGACCAGATCCGGGCGCTGTGGCTGCGCGCGGGCGGCACCCTGTCGGCCCAGGAGCGCGCGGAGTACGAAGCGCTGGTCGTCGAGTGGGCGGCCGCGGTCCGCGGGCGGGTCGTGGAGGCGGCCTGATCGGCGGCCTGCGCCCACAGCCGCGTCGGCACCTCGTCCGCCACCGGGAACGGCCGCTCCCCGGGCCGCAGCCGGCTCGCCCGCTCCTCCTCGCCCGCCCGCGCCAGGCCACGGATCTCAGCGGTCGGCGGGGCCGCGGGCCGGCTCCCGCTCGGAGGCCGCCCGGTCCGGGTGCGGCATCGCGGGCCGGTACGGCCTCGGAGACCGTCGCGTGTGTCTGGTCCGGAGCCGTCAGGCGGAAGCCACGACCTCGCCGGCCATGACCTGGGGAGGGTTGGGGAGCAGTGACGCGAGGTTGTCCCGCACGAAGTCCGCAGCCCTCGAGATCGACTCGTCGGCACCGGCCTGGTCCTGGAAGACGCTGGTCGAGACCATCGCTCCGTCCCCGGTATCGATCCAGTAGTAGGCCACGAAGCCGGAGACCTGGCGCATGAGCGGCACGAACCCCTCGTTCACGATACGTGCGGCCTCGGCCGAATCGGTCACTCCTGTGTACCGCCGGACTGCTGCGTACACGCCCAAGCTCCTCACGGTGTCTCCGGGTTCGTCCTCTGCTGGGACGTCGTACCCCTGCGACGGCTGCCTGGCCCACAAGGCGTCCGGCGATCACCCGAAGGGCCGCCTCGAGTGATCCGAACGGCGGCGGCCGCGGGCCCGATCACACGGCCCTCGGCACGTCGTCCGCCCGCCGTCAACGAGGGCCGTTTCCCCGCCGGGCGGGAGTGGAACCCGACGGGTTCTTGTGGCGGTCGGCGACGGCGGCGATCAACCCCGGGCGGGACGGGGCCGCCGAACTCGGCCGGCGGGGTCCTTGCCCGGCGGCCGTGTCGGAGGCTCGCGGAGTGCGCCGGCCGGCGGTCTTCTCCGCGCGTGTACGTTCCGAGGCCCATCGGCGGCGTCGGCCCTCGGCCTTCGCGACGCCGATCGGGCAGGACGCCCGGTGCCGGCGCACCTGTGCCGCGATGTGTCCCAGGGGCCCGCGGCCGGCTGCCGGGTGAACCAGCCGGCCGTCATTCGCACAGCCGGGCGTGAAGTTCGTCTGCGACGGGATAGGGGCGTTCCGGGGGCAGCAGTCGGGCGGCGGAGTCCAGGTCATCGGCACTGACGAGGGCGTGGATCTCGTGGGCGAGCGCGGTCACGTCGCGGATGGAGACCGTCCACTCGTCCGCGTAGCGACGCGCCGCCTCACCGGCGAGACCGAGTTGCAAGGACCGGTACGGCAGCGGGTTGTGGTGCAGGTCCCGCTCGGGGTCCCACTGGACACGGGCGGGCGCCCGCTTCAGCTCACGCCGCCAGGCGGCGCGGTCGGGGTGCACTCCGGGTACGTAGCTCGACAGACACGCGTGGCGCAGCGCCCACTCGAAGCCCGCACGACTGATCTCGACAGCCAGAACGGTCTCCTGCCCGGGCTTCGCTCCCCACCCGGAGCGGTACATCATCCACAGGAACGACGGTTTGATCCAGGTCATCCGGTCCCGTTTCCAGGTGGCCGGGAAGCGTCCGGTGCGGGCGGCTGGGCGGCCGATCTCGGGGCGGTAGGCCTGGTAGACGACGATCGTGGAGTCGGTGTGCCGGGCCCGGACCCGGAACTTCGGCTCGGTGTCGATGGATTGTTCGTTCACAGCGACAAGGTTCGAGTGCCGGCCGCACCGGGCACCACCGAATATCGGGGCCCCTCTTGGCGCCGCGTCCCCCGTGCCCAACACTGTGCCGATGACGCAGCGTGCGGAACTCGCGATCGTGATGGACCGGCTGGCCGTGGACGACCTGGTCACCGAGTACGCCGTGGCGGTGGGCGACGGTGACTGGACGGCGTACGAGGGGCTGTTCACGGCGGACGGGCGGGCCGACTACCGTTCGGCCGGCGGCATCGAGGGTGACGCGGGGCAGGTCGCCGGCTGGCTCGCCGGTAACACGGCGCTGTCCGCCGTCCGCCAGCATCTGATCCTCAACCGGCGGGTACGGTTCGGCCTCCTGGACCACGACACCGGCGACACCGCCCGGGTACGGGCCGACTACCTCACCCCGACGCGGTGGACGGACGCCGGTGTCCCCGCCGCGCCGGACCTGGTGTCCGGGGGCCGGTACGACTTCGCCCTGCTGCGCACCCCGGACGGCTGGCGGCTGCGCGATGCCGTCGTGCACGAGAAGTGGCGCCGGCCGCCGACCGGGGAAGCGCCGGCCTCCTGACGGCTCGGACGGCCGGACACCCGGCCGCGTACGGCCCGCGGCCGCTGGCGGGACCGGGCCGTGGGGGCACCGGTTTCGGACCCGCCCTGTCAGGGATCGGGCTCCCGCACGCACACTGAGGCATTCCCTGGGTAGGGAGGGTCCCTATGAGGACGATCGACCGCTGCCTGACCTCCCCCTGGCCGCGCTCCGGCGCCGCGGCTCTCGCGGGCGCCCTGCCCGTACTCGCGTTCCCCGCGCCGTCGCTGTGGTGGTTCGCGTACGTCGCCCTGGTGCCGTGGCTGCTCCTGGCCCGCTCGGCGCCGACCGGGCGGCGGGCGGCGTACGACGGCTGGTGCGGCGGCTTCGGCTTCCTGGTGGCCGTGCACCACTGGCTGCTGCCGAGCCTGCACGTGTTCATCTTCCTGATAGCCACCCTGCTCGGCGCGCTCTGGGCGCCCTGGGGCTGGCTGGTGCGACGGTTGCTCGGCGGGGTGCCGTCGCCGGGCCGGGGCGCCGCCGCGCTGCTGGTGCTGCCGTCCGCCTGGCTTGCGGTGGAACTGGTCCGCTCCTGGCAGGGCCTGGGCGGGCCGTGGGGCATGCTGGGCGCCAGCCAGTGGCAGGTCGGCCCGGCGCTGCGGCTGGCCTCGGTCGGCGGGGTGTGGCTGCTCAGCTTCCTGGTCGTGGCCGTCAACGTGGCGGCGGCCGTGCTGGTCTCCGTTCGTGCCGCACGCGTGCCGGCGGTGGCCTCGCTGGTCGCGACGGCCGCCGCGGCCTCGGCCGTCTGGGCGTGGGCGCCGCGCCCGGAGGTCGACGGACGGGTGCGGGTCGCCGTCGTCCAGCCGGGCGTCGTGGCCGGGCAGGACAGTGGCGAGAAGCGGTTCGACCGGGAGGAGCGGCTGACCCGGCGGCTCGCCGGGCAGGACGTCGACCTGGTCGTATGGGGCGAGTCCAGCGTCGGTTTCGACCTGGACGACCGGCCGGACCTCGCCCGGCGGCTCGCGGCCCTGGCCCGGCGGACCGGCGCCGACGTGCTGGTGAACGTGGACGCACGCCGCTCCGACCGGCCCGGCATCTACAAGAGTTCGGTCCTGGTCGGCCCGGACGGCCTGACCGGCGACCGGTACGACAAGATGCGGCTGGTCCCGTTCGGCGAGTACATACCGGCCCGTTCCCTGCTCGGCTGGGTCACCTCGGTGGGCCGGGCGGCCGGCGAGGACCGGCGGCGCGGCAGCGGACAGACGGTGATGAACGTGGGGCACGGGCTGCGGGTCGGCCCGCTGGTGTGCTTCGAGACGGCCTTCCCGGACATGAGCCGGCATCTCGCCGAGGACGGCGCGGACCTCCTCCTCGGCCAGTCGTCGACCTCCTCCTTCCAGCACAGCTGGGCGCCGGAGCAGCATGCCTCGCTGGCCGCGCTGCGCGCCGCGGAGACCGGCCGCCCGATGGTGCACGCCACCCTCACGGGTGTGTCGGCGGTGTACGGCCCGGAGGGGGAGCGCCTCGGGCCGTGGCTCGGTACCGGCGCGGACACCGCCCGCGTGTACGACGTGCCGCTCGCGCACGGTGTCACGCCGTACGCCCGTTACGGTGACTGGCCGGTGCCCGCCGCGCTGCTGGTGCTTGCCGTGCTGTGCGCGACCGAGTGGGCGCGGGCCCTCAGGCTGCGCCGCAGCGGTCCTGCACCGCTCGTACGACCCGTTCGCACAGTTCGTGAGTCGCCAGCGCGTCCCGGGCGCTGAGCGTCTTCCCGGCCCGGACGGCGTCCAGGAAGGCGAGGGCCGCCTGCTCGATGCCGCGCTGCCGGGCCACCGGCACCCAGTCGCCGCGCCGGCGCACGGTCGGCTGCCCCTTGTGGTCGATCACCTCGGCGAGGTTGAGCACCTGGCGCTTGCTGTCCTGCCCGGAGACCTCCAGGATCTCCTCGCTGGAGCCGCTGAGCCGGTTCATCACGCCGAGCGCGGTGAAGCCGTCGCCGCCGAGCTGCACGACGAGGTGGTGGAGCAGGCCGCCCTCGACGCGGGCCCGGACGGTCACGTCGTCGACCGGGCCGGGCGCCAGGAAGCGCAGGGTGTCCAGGACGTGGATGAAGTCGTCCAGGATCATCGAGCGCGCTTCCTCGGGCAGCCCGATCCGGTTCTTCTGCATGAGGATCAGCTCGCGGGGGTGGTCCAGGCACTGCGTGTACCCGGGGGCGTACCGGCGGTTGAAGCCGACGGCCAGCGGGACACCGCGCCGGTCGGCGAGGTCCACGAGCCGTTCGGAGTCTTCGAGGCGGTAGGCGAGCGGCTTGTCCACATAGGTCGGTACACCCGCCTCGAGCAACCGCGTGACGATCTCGGGGTGGACGGCGGTCGGGGCGTGCACGAAGGCCGCGTCGGGTCCGGCGGCGAGCAGCGCGTCCAGGGTGGTGTGCCGCCGCTCCGCCGGCAGGTGCAGGGTGTCGGCGACCCGGTGCAGGGTGGCGGGCGTGCGGGTCTGTAGGTGCAGGTCGATCCCCGGCTGCGTGCCCAGCACCGGCAGGTACGCCTTCTGCGCGATGTCCCCGAGTCCGATGCAGCCGACCTTCACGTGTTCTCCCCTGCCGCTCGCCGATGTGCGCGTCCCCGGCAGCATACGGCGGCCGCCGGCCGGCGATGCCGTCGAAGCCGCGCAGGACAAGCGGGGCCCGGCCTGCGGCAGGACCGCGATCACGGTGTCGCGTACGGCGACGACGGCACGGTTGCCGGCCATGTCGATGCGGGCGGCCCTGACGGCCCGACGGCGATCGCGGTCGTACGCGGCAGCCGGGCGGCGGCGATCACGGCGGGGCCGTTTTCGGCGGGTGGGCGAGGTTCTCCTGCGCGGCCGGTTCCGTCAGCGCGCGGGTGCCGGGTCCGCAGGAGATCCACGCGGGACTGCGGGAGTTGCCGGCGGGGATGTCCCGGCTCCACGGCTCTCCGGCCGCGCCCGGCGACGTGGCGCGACCCGCGGACGTGGCGCGACCCGCGGACGTGCCGGGCGCGGGGCAGGAAGCCGCCACCTGAGCGTCATCTCCGGTACCCGGAGCGCCGCCGTACGGGGCAAGAGACCACCCGTGCGAGGGTACGGACCCCGGTTTCCCGGTGCCGGGCCTGGCGCCGACCCAGCAGAGTGGCCCGGGTGCATCGAACGACGACGACCGCAACGCTTCTGGTCACCGTTGCCGTCTCCGCCCTCACCGGCTGTGTGACGGTGCGGCATCCGACGGCGCCCGGCCCACCACCGAGCACCGTCTCCTCGCAGCCGGCGGCGCCCCGGCCGGACGGCAGCGCGGGGCCCCGGGTGGTGCGGGCACCGGCCCGGGAGGCACTGGAGCCGGCCCGACCGTCCCGGCCCCCGGGAGGCTCCGGGCCCCGGGCGCCGCTCCGGACGGCGCCCCCGGCCCCCCACCGGCCGCCGCCTCCCCCTCGTCCCCCGCACCCGGACCGGCCCTGGCGCTTGCCCGCCGAGCTGCCGTCCTCCCGGCTCCCGACGGGCCGGGAGATGTGCGCCCTGGGCGAGCGGTACGGCGGCTGGTACCCGGACGGCCCGCACCTGGTCTGCTGACGGGCGTACGGGCACTGAGGCGCCCGGTGTCCGGTGTCCGGGCGCTACCGGGTCGGCCTGCGCTAGCTGGGACGTTGCCGCGGGGGCGACCAGCCGTCGTCGCCCGGGGTGCCGTCCTGGCCGAGCCGCAGTTCGAGCCGGCTGATCGCGGACCGCACGCCTGTGCCGTAGCCGTCGTCCGTCAGGTGGCTCGCGGCGCGGCGGGCGCGGCGCAGGTGGCTGCGCGCCGCGTCGGTGCGGCCCAGCTTGACGTAGTCGGCGGCCAGGTTGAGGTGCAGGGAGGGCAGGAAGCCCCGGACGCTGTCCGGGCCGTCGGCCGCCCGGCCGTCCGACAGTTCCTCGGCCGCCGACAACGCGCGCAGGTCCCAGGCGAGTTCGTCCCCCGGATCGTCCTGGGTGTCCGCCAGGTAGTGGGCCAGGGTGCAGCGGTGCAGGGGGGCACCGTCCTCGCCGATCTCCGCCCACAGGTCCAGGAGACGGCTGCGGGCCTCCTCGCGGTCGCCGCCGTGGTGCAGCATCACGACCTGCCCGATCCGCGTCAGCACGGCATCGGGCGCCGCCTGTTCCCGTCGCTCCGCCACCGCGTCCTCCAGGCCGTCGTCGGCTGTTCGTCCGGTCAGCCGTCTGCCCCGACGCTAACCGGCGCCGCCGGCAATCCCCGGCAGGCCGCCCCGGACGGCCGGTAACGGGCCGGCGGCGGACGGGCGCGGCCCGGGCCGGGCCGCGCGGGCCGTCAGCCGAGGTCCGGGATCCGCCAGTCGACCGGCTCGTGGCCCTGGCGGGCGATGGCCTCGTTGATCTGGGTGAACGGGCGGGAGCCGAAGAACTTCTTCGCGGACAGCGGCGAGGGGTGCGCGCCCTTGACCACGGCGTGCCGGGTCTCGTCGATCAGCGGGAGTTTCTTCTGGGCGTAGTTCCCCCACAGGACGAAGACCGCCGGGTCGGGGCGGGAGGCCACCGCGCGGATGACGGCGTCGGTGAACCTCTCCCAGCCCTTGCCCTTGTGCGAGTTGGCCTCGCCGGCCCGGACCGTGAGGACCGCGTTGAGCAGCAGCACGCCCTGTTCGGCCCACGGCATCAGATAGCCGTTGTCCGGGACGGGCAGCCCCAGCTCGTCCCGCATCTCCTTGTAGATGTTCCGCAGGGACGGCGGGGTCCGCACGCCCGGGCGGACCGAGAAGCACAGGCCGTGGCCCTGGCCCTCGCCGTGGTACGGGTCCTGGCCCAGGACGAGGACCTTGACCCGCTCGTACGGCGTCGCCTCCAGCGCGGCGAAGACCTCTTCGCGCGGCGGATACACCGGCCCCTTCGCCCGCTCCTCCTCGACGAACTCGGTCAGCTCCTTGAAGTAGGGCTGCTGTAGCTCGTCACCCAGAACCCCGCGCCAGGACTCGGGCAGCATGGCGGTGTCGGTCACGTCAACGTCCTCACGGTGTGCGGTCACTTCCAGGCGTCCGAACCTACAGGCGACCACTGACAACCGGTGTTCCGAGGGCGGATCACCAGCTGGTCTTGCGGTGCAGCGTCCACATCATCATGATCGTCGACGGGTCGAGGGCCTGCTCGCCGCCGGAGATGTCGTCACTGGCCGCGACGAACTGCCGTCCCTGCCACAGCGGCACCAGCCGGGCGTCGTTCACCATGATCTGCTGGGCCTGCTCCACGTCCTTCACGGTACGGGCGCGGTCGCTCTCCGCGCGTGCGTGGGGCAGCAGCCGGCCGGTGATCTCCTTGGCGGGGTAGGGCGTGCCGAGCGCGTTGTGCTCGCCGACGAACGGGGCGATGAAGTTGTCCGCGTCCGGGAAGTCGGGGAACCAGCCGCGCCCGAACACCGGGTACTCGCCCTTCTGGTAGCCGACCACATAGCTCTTCCAGGGGCGGCTTCGCAGGGTGATGGTGAACAGGCCGGAGTCCTCCAGCTGCCGCTTCAGCTCCTGGAACATCCGGCCGGTCTCGGAGCCGTAGCGGTCGGTGGTGTACCAGAAGGTGAGCGGGACGCGCCGGGTGATGCCCGCGTCGGAGAGGATCTTGCGGGCCTTGGGGACGCTCGGGTCGCCGTAGTCGTCGAAGAAGCCGGTGGCGTGTCCGGTCAGGCCCTTGGGGACCATCGAGTACAGCGGGTCGACGGTGTCCTTGTAGACCTTGTGCGCGATCGCGCCACGGTCCACGAGCTGGGCGATGGCCCGGCGCACGGCGGGCTGCTTGGCCCAGGGGTCCTTGGGGTTGAACACCAGGTAGCTGATGTCGGTGCCGGCGCCGTCGACCAGTTGCAGGTCCCCGGTGTCGTGCTGCTGGAGGGCGAGGATGTCGTCGGCGGCGAGGCCGCGGTAGGTGACGTCGATCTGCTTGTTCCGCAGCGCCTTGACCATGGCGGCGGAGTCCTGGAAGTAGCGGATGGTCACCGCGTCGTTCTGCGGCTCGGCGAAGCCCCGGTAGTTGCCGTTGCGCACCAGGACGGCCTTCTCGTCCTCCGTGTACGACTGGAGCTTGTACGGGCCCGAGCCGTGGACCGATGTGTCCTTGCGCAGGGACGTCGCCGGGTAGTCGTCGGGGTCGACGATCGACATGGCGGGGGTGGCCAGGACGAACGGGAAGGTCGCGTCGGACTTGTTCAGGTGGAAGACGATCTCGCGGTCGCCGGAGGTCTCGACGCGGTCCAGGCTGCCGAGCAGCCCGGCCGGGCCACCGGAGGCGTTGATGGTGCGGATGCGGTCGATGGAGTGCCGCACGGCCTGGGCGGTCAGCGGGTCGCCGTCGGAGAACTTCATGCCGGCGCGCAGCTTGCAGCGGTAGACACGGCTGGTGGAGTCGGTGAAGGCGCAGCTCTGGGCGGCGTCCGGCTGGGGGGTGGTGGCCCCGTTCGGGTAGGCGAGGAGCGTCTGGAAGATGTTCCGGTACAGCTCCCAGGAGCCGTCCCAGGCACCGGCCGGGTCCAGCGTACTGGGGGCGCTGGTGGTGCCCACGACGATCGGCCCCTGGCTGTCGGGGTCGCCGTCGGACAGCAGGCCACAGCCGGCCACCAGGGATATGGACGCGATCGCCGCGACTCTTCGCAGGAATCGGTTCCGGTTGAACACGCGCACGCTCCTCGATCCGCCGTACCAAGGGTCGGCAGACCATACCGCAGCGTCCGGCCCCCTGAACCTCCCCGGAAACAGGCCTTCTCGACCGACTGGGCGATGACGACGTTGTCAGTCCGCTCTGCGGATTCCCGACGGTGTTCCGGGCGCCGATCCGTCCGAAAATCGGCGCCCGGAAGGGATGCTCAGTGCACGCCGGCGTTGAGGAAGATGCCGCCGTCCACGACGAGCGTCTGACCTGTGATCCAGTCGGACTGCCCGGAGGTGAGGAACGCGGCGGCGCCGCCGATGTCGGAGGGCACGCCGAGCCGGCCGAGCGGGTAGGGGGCCGCGGCCTCCTCCTCCCGGCCCTCGTACAGGGCCTGTGCGAACTTGGTCTTGACCACGCCGGGCGCGATCGCGTTGACCCGCACCCCGGGCGCGAACTCGTGCGCCAGCTGCTGGGTCAGGTTGATCATGGCGGCCTTGCTGATGCCGTAGGCGCCGATGAACGGCGAGGCGGACAGGCCGGCGATCGAGGCGATGTTGACGATCGCGCCGCCGTTGTCCTTCTGCCAGGCGTGCCAGGTCTTCTGGGCGAAGCCCAGCGCGGAGACCACGTTGGTCTCGAAGACCTTGCGGGCGACCTCCAGGTCGAGGTCCGCGATGGGGCCGAAGACCGGGTTGGTGCCCGCGTTGTTGACCAGGAAGTCGACGCGGCCGAAGGCCTCCATGGTCCGCTGGACGGCCTCGCTCTGGTGGTCGAGGTCGTGGGCCTTGCCGGCGACGCCGATGACCCGCTCGGCGCCGAGCGTGCCGACGGCCTCCTTCAGGGCGTCCTCGTTGCGGCCGGTGATGCACACGCGGTCACCGCGGGCGACCAGCGCCTCGGCGATGCCGTAGCCGATGCCGCGGCTCGCGCCCGTGACGAGGGCGACCTTGCCGGACAGCTCCGGGAGTTCAGTCATGTCCGTGTTACCTCTGAATCCCTAGTCGAGCGGTCCGCCGGCGACGTACAGCACCTGGCCCGAGACGAAGCCGGCCGCCTCGCCGGTGAAGAAGGCGATGGCGTTGGCGATGTCCTGGGGCTCGCCGACGCGCTGCACCGGGATCTGGGTGGCGGCGGCCTTCTTGAAGTCCTCGAAGCCCATGCCGACGCGGTCGGCCGTGGCCTTGGTCATCTCGGTGGCGATGAAGCCGGGCGCGACGGCGTTGGCGGTGATGCCGAACTTGCCCAGCTCGATGGCGAGGGTCTTGGTGAAGCCCTGGAGACCGGCCTTGGCGGCGGAGTAGTTGGCCTGGCCGCGGTTGCCGAGCGCCGAGGAGGAGGACAGGTTGACGATCCGGCCGAAGCCCGCGTCGACCATGTGCTTCTGGACGGCCTTCGTCATCAGGAAGGAGCCGCGCAGGTGGACGTTCAGGACGGTGTCCCAGTCGGAGACGCTCATCTTGAACAGCAGGTTGTCGCGGAGCACGCCCGCGTTGTTGACCAGGATCGTCGGAGCGCCCAGCTCCGCCACGATCCGGGCGACGGCCGCCTCGACCTGCGCCTCGTCGGAGACGTCCGCGCCGACCGCGACGGCCTTGCCGCCGGCCGCGGTGATCTTCTCGACGGTGTCCTTGCAGGCGGCCTCGTCGAGGTCGATCACGGCGACCGCGTGGCCCTCGGCGGCCAGTCGTACGGCGGTGGCGGCGCCGATGCCGCGCGCCGCGCCGGTGACTACCGCGACCCGCTGTTCAGTGGTGGACATTGCTGCTTCTCCTCGCCCTTGAGAGAACTGCCGGGACTCCCGGGGGGAGAGCCCCTCAAGCGGTGAGCGACCGCTTAGTACCTTCAGCACAGGTGACGCTAGAAGCCCTGGCACCCGGTGTCAACGGCACACCCGGCCGGTGTGATCCATTACCTCACCAGAAGGTCCAGCAACCGCTCCGTCTCGGCGGCCGGGTCGGCGGTCAGCCCGGTGTGCACGGGGCCGGGCTGGACGACCGTGGAACGGGGCGCGATCAGCCAGCGGAACCGGCGTCCGGCGTCGTCGCGGCCCGCCTGCCCGGCCTCCGCCCCGCCCGCGCACACCTTCTCCACGGCACCGAGCGCCGCCCGGACCCCGGCGACGTCGGCCCGCGGGTCCAGCGCGAGCAGCCGCGCCTCGTCCAGGTGGGTCCGGGCGCCGACGTACGCCCGGGCGCGGCAGTAGACGACCACACCCGCGTTCACGCACTCCCCGCGCTCCACCCGGGGGACGACCCGCAGCAGCGCGTACTCGAACACGTCCCGGTCGCCGCCCTGGCCCGCGCGGGTGATGTGCCGCTCGGTGACATGGCCGGCCATGTGGATGTGGCGCTCGCTCACTTGCCCTCCTCGGTGCCGATGCCGGTGATGCGCCCAGCGATGACGGCCGCCCGCGCCAGCAGCGGCCGGACGTAGGCCCGGCGCAGGTCGTCCGGGGTGTCGAAGCCCGGCTCACCGGCGAGCCAGGCGTCCGGGATCTCGGCGGTGACCTCGGCGAGCAGGTCCTCGGTGACCCGGGGCGCCAGCTCGGCCGCGGCGGCGCTCACGTCCGGGGCGAACCGGGCGAGGGCATGGTCGCCGGCGTCGTAGGGGCGGGCCGCGGAAGCCTCGGCGGAGGGCCAGTTGTGGTGCCAGATCATCGTGGCGCCGTGATCGATGAGCCACAGCTCGCCCCGGTGCACGAGCAGGTTGGGGTTGCGCCAGGAGCGGTCGACGTTGTTGATCAGCGCGTCGAACCAGACGATCCGGCCTGCCTCCTCGGGGCTCACCGGGAAGGCGAGCGGGTCGTAACCGAGGGCGCCGGAGAGGAAGTCCATGCCGAGGTTGGTGCCGCCGCTGTTGCGCAGCAGGTCCTGTACCTGCTGGTCGGGTTCGCCGAGCCCGAGGACCGGGTCCAGCCCGACGGTGACCAGGCGGGGCATCCGGAATCCGAGGCGCCGGGCGAGTTCACCGCACACCACCTCGGCGACCAGCGTCTTGCGGCCCTGCCCGGCACCGGTGAACTTCATGACGTACGTCCCGAGGTCGTCGGCCTCGACGAGCCCCGGCAGCGAACCGCCCTCCCGCAGGGGCGTGATGTAGCGGGTCGCGGTGACCTCTTTCAGCATTTCCCCGGGCCATCCGTCTCTTCAGCCTTGCCATACCAGAGCGACCTCGGGCGGAGTGCGGACGTCCGCGTCTCCCCCGGCAGTCCGTCAGCGGCCGTTCGCCCCTTGCTTCCGGCCTCGGACCTGAAGGGAGCATAGTAACCGAGGGTGATCGTCCGCGAGGAGCGCCCGAGCCGGTGGGCCGGGGACACGACGGACTCCGCCGGGCGCCTCCGCACGTGGCGGCCGGCCGCCGGGACGGCGACCTGTCATCCGGCACATACGCCCGCTCACCTCTGCCTGCGCCAGGCGCGCTCCCCGGGTGGGAGGGACACCACCACGCGCTAACCGGATGGGATGAATCCGGTCAATTGTGTGTTGGTGTGTTTATGTCATCGGGGCACGTCTCCACCAACGGTTCTCGCCGTTCGGAGGGACACGCATGACGAGCCAGACCACCGAAGTCGACCTGCAAGGCCTTCTCGACCGAGCGCTGCGCGCCACAGCCACGGACGCGCGCTGGACCACCGGCACGGACGGGATGTGGTGCCTCGTCACGCCCCGGTCCGGGACACGGCGCGAGCAGGGCTGGAAGCTGCATCTGTCGGCGACGGCCGCCTCCGCGCCGACGGTCCTCGCGAAGGCTTTGGACGTACTGCTTCCGGAGGAGTCGGCGTTCAAGTTCGCCCGCTCGCTCGACCAGGTCAGCGCGCTCAACACCCGCGCGACCCCCCGGGGCAACTCGGGCAAGTTCATCACCGTCTACCCGCGCTCCGACGCCGACGCGGCCCGGCTCGCCCAGGAGTTGCACCGGGCCACAGCGGGGCTGGCCGGCCCCCGGATCCTGTCCGACCACCCCTATGCCGCACACAGCCTGGTGCATTACCGCTACGGCTCCTTCGTCGGCCGGCAGCGGCTGGCGGACAACGGCCTGCTGGTGTGGTTCATCGAGGATCCCGACGGCAACCCCGTGGAGGACAAGCGGACGGGCCAGTACTCTCCGCCTGACTGGGCGGTCTGCCCGTTCCCCGCCGCGGTGCCTGTCCCGCCGCGCCCGGCGGAGGCGGCGAGCGGCCCGGTGGTGCTCGGCGGCCGTTTCGCGGTGCGGGAGGCGATCCGGCACACGAACAAGGGCGGCGTCTACCGGGGCACCGACGTCCGCACGGGCGCTCCCGTGGTGATCAAGGAGACCCGGCCGCACGTGGAAGCGGACGCGGCCGGCCGCGACGTCCGTGACTGGCTGCGCGCCGAGGCCCGGACTCTGGACAAGCTCAAGGGCCTGGGGCTGGCTCCGGAGCCGCTGGGCCTGTTCGAACACGGCGGGCACCTGTTCCTGGCCCAGGAGGAGGTGCCGGGGGCGGCCCTGCGCACCTGGGTCGCCGAGCACTCCCGTGACTTCGGGGGCGAGCGCTACCGCGCCGACGCGCTGGCCCTGGTCGCACGCCTGATGGACCTGGTCGCCGCGGCCCACGCCCGCGGCTACGTCCTGCGGGACCTCACACCCGGCAACGTCATGGTCCGCCCGGACGGCGAACTGCGCCTAATCGACCTGGAACTCGCGGTCCTGGAGGACGACTCCCCCCGGCCGACGCGCCTGGGAACCCCGGGATTCAGCGCGCCCGAACGCCTCGTCGACGCGCCCGTCTCCCCGACGGCCGACTACTACAGCCTGGGCGCCACCGCGTGCTTCGTCCTGGCCGGGAAGGTGCCGAACCTGCTGCCCGAGGAGCCTGCCGGCCGGCCCGCGGAACAGCGGCTCGCCGCATGGCTGGCCGCTGTCACCGGGCCGCTGTGCCTCCCGGACGGTCTGGCGGACATCCTCCTCGGCCTGATGAGGGACGATCCGGCCGAGCGCTGGAAGCCGAGCAGGGCCCGCGAGGCTCTCCGGAAGGCGCTTCCGGCACGGCCGGTGTGCGCCGCCGCCGGCCCGGCACGGGACGGTAACCTCCGGGATCCGGTGGCCGGGCTCGTCGACCACCTCATCGACTCGATGACCCCGGCCGGCGACCGGCGGCTGTGGCCCGTGTCCACCACGGCCGGGGAGACCGACCCCTGCACCGTGCAGCAGGGCGCGGCCGGCGTCCTGGCGGTGCTCACACGGTACTGGGAACTCACCGGAGACCCGCGCCTGCCGGAGCTGATCTCCACCGCGGGCCACTGGATCGCACGTCGCGCCGAGAGCGGCGCCACCCGCCCCGGCCTGCACTTCGGCGGCCGCGGAACCGCCTGGGCCCTGTACGACGCCGGACGCGCCGTCGATGACCGCGAACTCACCGATCAGGCGCTGGCCCTGGCCCTGGCACCGCAACAGTCCACGCCCAGCCACGACATCACCCACGGCGCCGCGGGCAGCGGACTCGCCGCCCTCCACCTGTACCACCGCACCGGCGACGCACGCTTCGCCGAACTGGCCGTCGCCGCCGCGGACCGGCTGGTCACCGCCGCGGAGCGCAAGCAGTCCGGAGTCAGCTGGGCGGTTCCCGCCGAAGCCGTTTCCCAGGAAGCCGGCAAACGCTACCTGGGCTTCGCCCACGGAACGGCCGGCATCGGCTTCTTCCTCCTCGCCGCCGCGGCCGTCTCCGAACGCCGCGAGCACCTGGAACTGGCCGTGGAGGCCGGCGAGCACCTGGTGGCCAGTGCTGTGCTCACCGGTCCCGCGGCCCACTGGCCCGCCCAGGCCACGGACGCGCCCACCTCCCCCTACTGGTGCCACGGCGCCGCGGGCATCGGTACCTTCCTCGTCCGGCTGTGGCAGGTCACCGGCGAGGAGACGTTCGGCGATCTCGCCCGCCGAGCCACGCACGCCGTCATGGAACGTGCCTCCTGCGCCGCGCTCACCCAGTGCCACGGGCTGGCGGGCAACGGCGACTTCCTCCTCGACATGGCCGACGCCACCGGTGATCCCGCCTACCACGCCATGGCCGGGGAGGTGGCCCGCCTCATCGTCGCCGAACGGGCCCACCGCCACGGCCACGTGGTCTTCCCCAACGAGTACGGGGACGTCTCGACCAGTTGGAGCGACGGGAGCGCCGGAATCCTGGCCTTCCTCCTCCGGATCCGCCACGCCGACCCCCGGCACTGGATGGTCCAGCTGCCGGTCTGAGCGGCAGGAAGATCTGCCGCCGCCCCCACAGAAGAAGGAGAAACCCATGGAGAACCAGGACCTCGAACTGCTGGCCCGGCTGCACGCCCTTCCCGAGACCGACCCCGTCAGCGTCGACGGAACGCCGTTCGCCGGCGGGACGTGTGTCTGCGTCGGCCTGCTGACCGCCCTCAACACCATCTGCATCGGCGTCACCTGCTAGTTCGATGGCACCACTCGGCCGGCAGCTGACCCGGGCAGCCCCGGACAGCCGCCGGCCGGAGTGACGGCCGGACCTCGGACGCAGCCGTCCCACCGGCCAACGGCCTCCGCTGCTTTCCATGACCGCGTGAGAAGCGCCGGAGAGCCTCACGCGGCAGCGGCCCGCCGCCTCCGCGACCGCGACCCAGCCGCTCCCACGACCAGTGAGGCCGACGAGACGACATGAGCCCCTTGGCCCCGCGCCCGTACATCCGTACCGCTCCGACCGCCGACGGAGCGGTCCCGCCCGTCCAGCGCGCCGGCACCATCGGCCGTCAGCGCCGCCATTCCGCCGGCCCCCCTGTTCCCTGCCTGGCGGTGGACGGGGTCCGGACCGCAAGCAGCCGTACGCCGCTGGAGACGATCACACCCGGGCAGCCCTCATGACAGCTCCCCTCACCAGCCCGCACGCCACCCAGCACACTCCCGGGCCCGCGTACGCCATCAGCACTCGTGGTCTGACGAAGAGCTACCCGGGACCGGAGGGCACCCTCACCCACGCCGTACGCGACCTGGACCTGGACGTACCGCAAGGCGAGACCTTCGCCTTCCTCGGCCCCAACGGCGCCGGGAAGTCCACCACCATCGCGTTGCTCTGCGCCCTGGCCCGGCCCACCGCCGGTCACGCCACGGTGGCCGGGGCCGATGTGCTCACTCAGCCCCACCAGGTACGTCAACAGGTCGGCATGCTCTTCCAGCACAGCGCCATGGACCCCGACCTGACAG
Organism: Streptomyces sp. NPDC028722; assembly: GCF_040637655.1. NCBI lineage: Bacteria > Bacillati > Actinomycetota > Actinomycetes > Kitasatosporales > Streptomycetaceae > Streptomyces > Streptomyces sp. NPDC028722. The sequence goes on along the minus strand of NZ_JBEZWU010000018.1, from coordinate 46,752 downwards.
CCGACCAGAACCTCTACATCCACGCGCGCCTGTACGGGCTGCGTCGCCGCCACGCCCGCCGGCGCGCCACGGAAGTGCTGGAGATGGTCGGCCTCACCGCCCGGCGGAGCTCCCCGGTACGCACCCTGTCCGGCGGCATGCGACGGCGCCTGGACATCGCCCGCGGGCTCCTGCACGCACCCCGGGTGCTGTTCCTGGACGAGCCGACCACCGGACTCGACCCCTACGCCCGCGCCCAGGTCTGGGAGCACCTGCGCGCACTGCGCGACCGGCACGGCAGCACCCTCTTCGTCACCACCCACTATCTGGAGGAGGCGGAGAACTGCGACCGGATCGCCATCATCGACCGCGGCCGTCTGGTGGCACAGGGCGCGCCCGCCACGCTCAAGGCCGCCATCGGGGACGACCGGGTGGTGCTGCGCACCAGCGACGACGCGACGGCACGACGGGTCGTGCGCCGGATGGCGCCGTCGAACGGCGTCATCACCGTGGACGCCGACGGGGTCTGCCTGCGGGCGCCCGACGGCAGCACCTGGATCCCCCGCCTGTGCGCGGCTCTGGAAGGACACGGCGTCGCCGTGCACGCCGCCTCCGCGACCGCGCCCACGCTCGACGATGTCTTCTTCCACCACACCGGCCGCAGCCTTCGGGCCACGCAGCCCGCCCGGACTCCGGCCACCACCCCCATCCCGCGCGCAACCACGGCAGAAGCTGACGGCGGCCCATGACCACACTCACACTCCAGACCCCAGGCCCCTCGGGCCCCTCCGGCAGCGAACGGCCGGCCCGTCTACGGCACGAGCTGCGCGCGGTCCACGCGTTGGTCCACCGCGATCTGCTCCGCCTGGCCGGCCAACGCACCCACACCGCGCTGATGCTGCTCCAGCCCGTGCTCTACCTCCTCATCCTGGGAGGCGGACTGGCCGCTCTCATCCCCAGCGCCTCACTGGGCGTCGGCTACCGGACGTACCTGTTCCCCGGGATGCTGATGATGACGGTACAGATGCCGGCCATCACCGTCGGCGTCCGTCTGATCAACGACCGGGAGAGGGGTTATCTGCGTGAACTCCTGATGGCTCCGGTCAGCCGCACCACCCTGCTCCTGGGCAGCTGCGTCGGCGGCACACTGGCCGCCACGGCCCAGGGCGCCGTACTGCTCGGCCTGGCCGGGGCCGCCGGTCTGCCCTACGACCCGCAACTCCTGGTGCTGCTCCTCGTCAGCATGATCCTGGCCTCCTTCACCATCACCGCCCTGGCCCTGGCCCTGGCGGTGAGCCTCCGCCGGGCCGAGACGTTCCACGTGCTGCTCGGCCTGGTGATGATGCCGCTGCTGTTCGTCTCCGGTGCCTTCTTCCCGCTGCGGACCATGCCCGACTGGGCGCGCGTACTGGCCGATGCCAATCCGATCGCCTACGGAGTCGACCTGCTCCGCGGCTGCATCTCGTCGCGGGCGCCGGACCGGGCAGCCGTCGGGGGCGTCGAATGGGCCGGCTGGCAACCGCCCCTCCCCCTAGAAGCCGCCCTCCTCCTCGCCGGTGGCGCGATGGCCCTCCTCTGGGCCGCCCACCGCTTCAAGCGCCCGGAGTGACAAGCAACGCATCCGCCGCAGTCGCGCGACGGGCAGGGTGCACCGCCGGCCGGCCGCCACTCAACTGCTGCCCGGTCAGGTGACTTTCTTGAGTGTCGCCGGAGGTCAACGGGCTGGACGGACGTCCGGCCGGCACCCGCCGCACCGTCGCGGCCCACGGCCCGCCGATCACCGGACGGCAGGGATCCGGGCACCCGCCTGAACGGCCGCCGCCGCCGGGCCGTACCCCATGACGGATCACGAAAAGGCTCCGCGGAAGGGAATCCCCACATGACCAGCGCTTCGCTCCCGCCGGAAACGGCACCGGCCCGCCGAACCGTCATGGCGGCGGCCGGAGCGGCGGGGCTCGCCGCCGCACTGACCGCCTGCGGCTCGGCCGACACCACCGGCACCGGGGCCGGCGCCGGCGGCTCCTCGCAGGACAGCGGTTCCCCGGCCGGCGGCACGGCGCTCGCCAAGACGTCGGACATCCCCGAGGGCGGCGGGAAGATCTTCAAGGATCACGGTGTCGTCGTCACGCAGCCGACGGCCGGCACGTACAAGGCATTCTCGTCCAAGTGCACCCACCAGGGATGCGCGGTGGGCAGCGTGGCGAACGGCGAGATCGTCTGCCCCTGCCACAACAGCCACTTCTCCGCGGAGGACGGCAGTGTGAAGAAGGGCCCCGCGACCCGGGCACTTCCCCCGGCGAAGATCACGGTCTCCGGTGACCGGATCGAACTGGCCTGACCCGGCCCGGCCCCGCCCGCGCGCCCGCCCGGGGCCGAGCGCAAGCCGGAAAGTTCCCTTTCCTGACGTGATGCCGGAGGATCGCCACAGGGGGGCGTTCCTCCGGCACGACTTGGGAGAAGAGGAGGCGGCATGACCGTCACGCAGCAGCGCCGGGGCCGGCGGATCATGATGACGCCCGGCGAACTGGACGCGTTCCTCACCGCCCAGCGCACCTGCCGGGTCGCGACCGTCTCGTCCGACGGCACCCCGCATGTGAGTGCGCTGTGGTTCGCCTGGGACGGCACCTCGCTGTGGCTGTACTCGGTGGTCCGCAGCCGGCGCTGGACACAGCTGCGCCACGATCCGCGGGTGGCGGTCGTGGTCGACTCGGGTGAGGAGTACGACCAGTTGCGCGGGGTGGAGCTGTCCGGCCGGGTGGAGTTCGTGGGCGAGGTGCCGCGCACGGGCGAGCTGTGCGCCGAACTCGACACGGCCGAGACGCTGTTCGCACGGAAGAACTTCGGCCTGGACGAGATGCCGCACGACGGCCGGCACGCCTGGGCCCGGCTCACCCCGGAGAAGATCGTCTCCTGGGACTTCCGGAAGCTGGGCGGGGCGTAGGCCGTGTCGTCGGACTCCCGCCTGTCCCACGGGCTAGCGGCGGGAGTCCGACGGCACGTCCTGGCACTCAGCCCAGCTTCCGTGCCGCCGCGCGCAGCGCGTCCACCGCCGCACGGATGGAGGGGCGCCGGTCGGCGTCCGCGCGCCAGACCACGTACACATGCCGCCGCATCCGCTGCTTGAGCGGCAGCAGCACGACCCCCTCGGGCACCGGGTGGCGGCCCAGCAGCGGCGCGATGCACACTCCCAGGCCGGCGGCCACGAGACCGAGCTGCGTGTGGGTCTCCCCCGCGCGGTGGCCGACGATCGGCTCCACGCCCCTGGACCGCAGGGTGAACATCAGCCACTCGTGACAGAACTCGCCCTGGCCCCAGGTGATCCACTCGTCCTCGGCGAACTCGGTGAGGTCGACCTCGTCCCGGTCCGCGAGCGGATGCCCGGCCGGCATGGCGACATCGGCCGGGTCGTCCAGCAGGGCCGCCTTGACCAGGCCGTCGGGCACGGGCATCGGCTTGTTGTACCAGTCCAGGACCACCGCGAGGTCGAGATCGCCGCGGACCACCCCGGCGATGCCCTGCTCCGGCTCCAGTTCGCTGGAGCGCACCCGCAGGCCTGGGTGCTCGGCGCGCAGGGCGCCGAGCGCGTCCGGGAAGAGCCCCCGGGCCGCGGTCGGGAACGCCGACAGCCTGAGTTCGCCGACGACCTGGCCGCGGTGCGCCTCCAGGTCCGACTCGGCCAGCTCGACCTGCGACAGGATGCGGCTCGCGTGCTCCGACAGCAGCCGGCCGGCGTCCGTGAGCCGTACGCCCCGGCCGTTCCTGGCGAGGAGCTGCTGGCCCGCCTCCCGCTCCAGCTTGCTCAGCTGCTGTGAGACCGCGGAGGTCGTGACGTGCAGCGCGTCGGCCGCCGCGCTGACCGAGCCGTGCCGGGCGAGGGCGTCGAGGGTGCGCAGGCGCTCCAGGTTCAACATGTAAGCAATTCTAAGAGGTACCGGGTGGAAAATCTCGATTGTGCTACGAGGTTGGCTGCCGCATCGTTGAAGCCATGAGCACGGTCATCACACCCCCGACCCGGTCCGCATCCCCCGCCCGCCCCCGCGCCCGCCTCGACTGGAGGCTGCGCTTCGGCGCCCTGTCCGCGATCTGGGGCTTCAGCTTCCTGCTGATCAAGGTGGGGACGGACGGGTACGCCCCCTTCCAGGTCACCCTGGGACGGCTGGTGTTCGGCACGGCGGTGCTGATGGCGGCGATGGCCGTGAAGCGGCAGCGACTGCCGCGCGGGGCCCGGCTGTGGGGGCACATGGCGGTCGCCGCGTTCCTGCTGAACGCCCTGCCGTTCTCCTTGTTCGCCTACTCGGAGCTGACGATCCCGTCCACGCTGGCCGGCATCTGCAACGCCACGTCCCCGCTCTGGGGCATGGCCCTCTCCCTCGTCGCCCTCTCCGAGGACCGGCCGACCCGGGTGCGCGTGGCCGGCCTCGGGCTGGGCTTCCTCGGAGTGCTGACGGTGCTGGGGGCCTGGCAGGGTTTCCACGGCCTGGACGCGAAGGGCACGGCGCTGGCGCTGCTCGCGTCGTTCAGCTATCCGGTCGGGTGGATCTACGTCCGGCGGACGCTGGCCGGCACCGGGAACTCGCATCTGGCGATGACCGGGGGCCAGCTGCTGCTGGCGACGGTGCAACTGGCCGTGGTGACACCGCTGTTCACCGATGTGCCGCGGCATCTCACGCTCGTGCCGCTGCTGGCCGTCGCCGCGCTGGGCGCGCTGGGCACCGGGCTGGCCGTGCTGCTCCAGTACGGGCTGGTGGCCGAGGTCGGCCCCACCACCGCCCAGATGGTGACGTACTTCATCCCCGTCATCGCCACGGCCGCGGGGGTGGCGATCCTCGGCGAATCGCTCCACTGGAGCACCCCGGTGGGTGCGGTGATCGTACTGGCGGGCGCCGCACTCACCCAGATACGCACGAAGAAGGACTGAGGGGGGCGCGGGGCCGGGCGCGAACGCGGGGCGCCGGGCCAGGCGGGGCCGTGGGGGGCGGCGGGCGAGAGTGCAGGGCCTGCTCACGGTGGGGCCCGACGTCATGCCCGGTCGGAGGCGCCCGAGCGGGCGGGGCGCGGGGTCACCTGCAAGTGCGGGGTGCCCGAGCCGGGGGTGCGGGGTCGTGCGCCGGAGCGGGCCGGGCGCGGGGTCGCGCGCGAGCGCCGGGGTGTCCGAGCGGGGAGCGCGCGGGAGCGGGCGGCTGCGGCGGGCGCCGTCGGCGCGGACCGTACGGCTGCGGGGGCGCCTGTCGGCGCGAGCACCACGCCCCGGTGCCCGCGCCCGCGCCTCCTCGACAGCCGGCCCCTAGCCGTAGGTGCGCGCCGGTGAGGGACGTACCGCTGTCGCCACCGCGTCAGCCAGCGGGATGACGTCCTCCTCGGTGAGCGGGGAGACCGTGATGCGGATGCCCGGGGGTGAGGCCAGGCGGAAGCGGGCCCCCGGGGCCGGTGCCCAGCCGGCCTGGAGGAGGCGGGCCACCGCGCCCGTCTCGTCGGGGACCGGAACCCAGACGTTCATGCCGCTGCGGCCGTGCGCGGCGACCCCGCGTTCCGTCAGCGCGCCGACCAGGGCGTCCCGGCGGGCGCCGTACGACCGCGCCACCGCGGCCCGGTCGATCGCGCCGTGCGTCCAGAGGTGGGCCACGGTCCGTTGCAGCAGCAGGCTGACCCAGCCGGGTCCGAGGCGCTGGCGGCCCCGGACCCGGTCGACGGTGAGGTGGTCCCCGGCGAGGACGGCGAGGCGCAGGTCGGGACCGTAGGCCTTGGCGGCGGAGCGGACGAAGGCCCAGTGGCGGGTGACACCCGCGAGGGGGTGCAGCGGAAGGCCGACGATGCCGTGGCCGTGGTCGTCCTCGATGAGCAGGGTCCGCGGATGGTCGCGCAGGACCGCACGCAGGGCACGCGCGCGTGCGGCGGACACGGAGGCTCCGGTCGGGTTCTGCGCGCGGTCGGTCACGATCAGGGCGCGGGCGCCGGACTCCAGGGCGTGCCGCAGTTCGCCGTCGAGCGGTCCGTCGTCGTCCACGCCGACCGGGGCCGCGTGCAGGCCCAGGGCGGGGATCAGGTCGAGCAGGCAGCCCCAGCCGGGATCCTCGACGGCGACCGTGTCCCCTGGCTTGAGATGCGCGGTCAGGACGCGCTCGACGGCGTCGAGGGAGCCGGAGGTCACGGCCAGCGGGCCCGCGGGAACGCCATCGGCGTCGAGTTCGGCGCGGGCCACGCGCGCGAGGTCCGCGTCGACGGGGTCGTCGCCGTACAGGACGGGCCGCCGGCCTGCCACCTCGGCCGCGGCGGTGAGGGCCGGGGCCAGGCCGGGCAGCAGGGCCGGATCCGGGTTGCCGGTCGACAGGTCCCGGCCCCCGGCGGGCACCTCCACGCGGAGCTGCTCACGTCCGGTGGTGGCCGGCCGGGGACGGACGCGGCTGCCCCGGCGGCCGGCCGTCTCGATCACGCCGCGCTCGCGCAGGCTGCGGTAGGCGGCGGCCACCGTGTTGGGGTTCACCCCCAGCCGGGCCGCCAGCTCCCGCATGGGAGGCAGGTGCTGGCCCGGTCGCAGCTCCCCGGTGCCGACCGCGCGTTCGACGTCGGCCGCGATCTCGGCTGCGCCGCGCCCACTGATCCTATATTCTCCTAGCACAAAGCACATTATGCACTAGTGCAATCACGATGACACGCGCAGGCCGCCATGGAGGGGACCGTCATGCAGGGCACGACCGAGGACACGCAGGCCACCGCCTACACACCCACCGACCGGACCGTGCCGACGCGCTCCGCGGACCGGGCGTCGTACGACAGGGAACTGGTGCACGCGATACTGGACGAGGGGTACGTCTGCCACCTCGGCTTCGTGCGGGACGGCGCCCCGGTGGTCCTGCCGACGCTGTACGGCCGGGTCGGCGAGCGGCTCTACGTCCACGGCTCCACCGGCTCCCGTCCGCTGCGGATGACCGGCCAGGCCGACCCGGGCCTGCCGGTGTGCCTGACGGTCACCCACGTCGACGGGCTGGTGCTGGCGCGCTCCGCCTTCCACCACTCGATCAACTACCGCTCGGTGGTGGTGCACGGCACCGCCCACGAGGTCACCGACCCCGAGGAGCGGCGCCTCGCCCTGGACGCGCTGGTGGACCATGTCGTCCCTGGCCGGGCCGCCGACTCCCGGCCCGCGAACAAGAAGGAGCTGGCCGCCACCGCGGTGATCCGCCTGGATCTGGAGGAGGTCTCCGCCAAGGTCCGCACGGGCGACGCCAACGACGAGCCCGAGGACCTCGGCCTGCCGCACTGGGCCGGGGTCGTCCCGCTCCGCAAGGGGTACGGCACACCGGTCCCCAACGCCGACCTGGCGGCCGGTACCGGTCTGCCGGACTACCTGGCGGCGCGGTGACGGCGCGGCCTCACACCGGCACCGGCTCCGGCCGGCCGGCTCCGCGGGCCTCGCTCACGGCGAGGCCCGCCACGGCGCCGAGGAGGAGCAGGGTGCCGGCCACGGTGGTCACCGTGAGCCGCTCGCCGAGCAGGACGACGGCGAGGACGGCCGCGGTCACCGGCTCCAGCAGCATGACCACGGAGACCGTGGCGGACCGTACGACGGCGGCTCCCGCGAAGTAGAGCGCGTACGCGAGGGCCGTGGGTACGGCGGCGACGTAGAGCAGCAGCCCCAGCAGCCGGGCCGGGTGGGCGGTGTGCGGGAGCAGTCCCTCGTGCACCGCGAACGGCAGCAGGCACAGGGTGGTCACCGCGAAGGCGCTCACGGTCGTACCGGAGGCGTCGGCGTTCCCGTCCCGGCCCCACCACCGGGTGAGCAGGGTCATGGCGCCGTAGCCCGACGCGGAGACGAGCGCGAGGAGCACACCGGCCGGGTGGACCGTCGCTGCGGAACCGCCGAGGGTCAGTACGGCCAGCCCGGCGGGCGCGCCCGCCACGGCCACGACGCCGCCGGTGCCGAGCCGCTCGCCGAGCAGCAGCCGGGCGCCGAGCGCGATGAGCACGGGACCCGCGCCGAGGGTGACGACGGTGGCCACGGCCAGTCCCGTCGAGGCCACGGCGGCGAAGTAGGCCGTCTGGAAGACGGCGAGCCCGGTCCCGGTGGCCACCGCGCGGGCCATCCTGCGGCGTGCGGGTACCGGCGCGGGACCGGCTGCTCGGCCGGCCTCGCCCGGCCGGACCCGCGGGCGCAGCAGGCGGCCGGCCGACAGGAGGGCGAGCCCCAGCGCACAGCGCCAGAACGACAGGCCGAAGGCGCCCATGTCGCTGGCCCGGAAGACCAGCGAGGCGGCGGCACCGGCGGTGCCCCAGGCGGCACCGGTGATGATCAGGTAGAGCAGGCCACGCCCGACGGGCAGGCCAGAAGCAGCGTTCGACAAGGGAATCTCTCCGCAGAAACGCACACGAGGTGCGGAAGCTCGGGGCGCCCCGCTTCAGCGGGACGCGCGGACTTCGTCTGCGGGCAGCACCGTCCGGCCCGGCGCGGATGCGCGGGACCGATCTCCCGGAGGCCCGCCTCAGGCGGCCGGGGGCGGAAGGACGAGTGCGTTCGTCGGCATGGGGGAACCCTATGGGGCGGTACCGCGGGCGGACAACTCCCGTTCCGCGCCGTCCGGGGCGACCGGCTCCGGGTCGCCGTTGGCGCGGGCCGACGTCTGGGCGATGAACGCACCGGCCAGGACGACGGCGCCGCCGAGGACCTGGGGCGCGGAGAGGTGCTCGCCGAGCAGCACCCAGGCCAGCACGGTCGCGATGACCGCCTCCAGGCAGGCCACGACACCGGCGACCTGCGGCGACAGCCGCCGCACGGACAGCACGCCGGTGACGTACGCCAGGACGGTGGCGACCAGGACGATCCAGGCCAGCAGCACGAGAGCCGGTACGGCGGTGCCGTTCAGGCGGGCCGGGCCGGCCAGCACCGACCAGTTCATGCGCCAGGGGCGGGCGACGGCCGTCAGCACGGCGGCGCCGACGAGGAGTCCGTAGGCGATGACGCCGAGCGGATCGGGCGCTTCGGTGCCGGCGTCGCTGCCCTGGTCGGACAGCACGAAGTAGCCGACCTGGCAGCAGGCGGCGCCCAGGGCGAGGAGCAGGCCCACCGCATCGAAGCTCAGGCCCGACCACACCTCCACCACACAGGCGAGACCGCCGGCCGCCAGGACCACACCGGCCGCGGCGGCACGCGTCACGGGTCGCCGCTGCACGAACCGGACCCAGCCCAGGACCAGCGCGGGCGCCAGGTACTCGATGAGCAGTGCCACGCCGACCGGGATGCGGGAGAGCGCGGCGAAGTAGCAGGCCTGGACGCCGGCGACGGCGAGCAACCCGAACCCGGCGAGCAGCAGGGGCCGGCGGCGCGGCAGGACGCGGTGCCGCACGGCGAGCGGCAGCATCATCAGGGCGGCGCCCGCGACCCGCAGCCACACCACGTGCAGCGGGTCGAGCCCCGCCTCGATCAGGGGCTTGGCGGCCACCCCGGACCCGCCGAAGGCCAGCGCCGAGACGAGCGCGAGGCCGAGCCCGGCACCCTTGCCGGGGCTGTCGTGACTGCTCACAGACGTATGCACCGGCACATGATGACAGCGGACGACAGCAGCGTCACGCGTGTTGACACCTGTCTCAGGTGGTGGACGGGGGGGGAGGGAGCCGAGGGGTGGCCCCGCCGGTGTCCGCGGACGGGAGGGGCCAGGGGCCCCGCCGTCGGCGACGGATGGAGGGAGGGGGCGGGGGTGGCCCCGCCGTCGGCGACGGAGAGCGGGAGGGGGGCAGGGGTGGTCCCGCCGTCGGCGACGGAGAGCGGGAGAGGTCAGGGGGGCGTCCCGCCGGTGTCCGCGGATGGCGGGAGGGGGCAGAGGGCGGCCCCGCTGTCGGCGGATGGCGGGGCAGATCAAGGAGCGGTCCCGTCTCCGCGGCGGGACCGCGGGGGGACCAAGGAGCCGCCCCGTCGCCTTCGGCGGACGGTGGACGCGTCAGGGGGCGGCCCCTCCGCCTGCGGTCGGCGGGGCGGGCCAGGGGGCGGCCCCTCCGGCGGCGGACGGCCGGAGGGTCAGCGGGCGGTCCCGTCGCCGTCGGCGGACTCGTCGGCACTCCCGGTCCGCGCGACCAGTGTCCGCGCGACCAGCTCGGGGGCGGAGATGCCGGCACGCGCGAGGACCTCGACGGCCCGGGAGCCCGGATCCGTGACGAGCGCCGCGAGCAGGTCCGGGCCGGCGACCTCGATCGCGCCCCGCCGCCGGGCCCGCGCACGGGCGTCCGCGAGGGCGGCCGACGCGGCGGGAGACCACCCGTCGGCCTCCCTGAGCCCACCGTCACGGGCGGCCGGATCGGCGTACGTGGCCGGAGCGGCGCCGCTCGCCGGGTCCGCGTTGTCAGTGGGGCCGGGGGGACCGGCGGGGTCCGCCGGTGGCGGTACGACGGAGAGCGGCCCGGAGTCCTCCACGCTGCCCTGCCAGCGCAGCCCGTAGCCGATGCTGCGCTGGACGAGGTAGCCGAGGAGGCGGGCGAGCCTCGTGGGCCCGCCCACGGCGGCACGGACCTCGGGGTCGTGTTCGAGCAGGGAGTGGAGCAGATGGGCGGTGTCGGTCTGCCGGTCCCCGTCCCGGACGGCCCTGCGACGGGCACCGGTGACCACCGCCGCCAGCTCGGCACCGAGCTCGGCGGCGCCGTCCTGGTGCGGCACCGGCTCGTCGTGGGCGGTGCGGTGGGCTGTACGGGTGTGCACGTCCTCCACCCCATCAGGCGGGAGGGGGGCCGGTCATCCACGGGGGGAACCATTCTCGCGTCCCACGCAGAGTGGACATCGGCGACCGGAATGTCATCCTCGCGGAGGAGATCCAGCCCACTCTCATCATGGGGCGCACGCGGACCGCCCGCGCGCCCGCCCTGACCACACAGGTCCCCCGTGATCGCCCCGACCGTCCGTCAGTACGGCAGGCGCCCCGCGCGGTTACCGCACGGGGCGCCCGGGCACGTACGAGCGTCACTGCTCGTCGGCGAGGATCAGGTACAGCTTCCTGCGGGCGTCGTTGATGACGGCCAGCGCCTTCTCCCGCTGTTCCTTGCTGCCGGTCCTGAAGACCTGCCCGAAGGCTTCCATCAGCCCTGAGCCGGCCTGGCGGATCTCGCCGAGGGCTTCCCAGTCGATCCCCCGCGAGGCCTCTTCCCAGGGCGCTTCCGCACCTTCCTCGGCGGCGCCGCGTCCGCTCTCCGTGAGGGAGAACAGCTTCTTGCCGCCCTCGCTCTCGCTGGTGATCAGCCCCTCGTCCTCCAGCAGCTGGAGGGTGGGGTAGACCGAGCCGGGGCTCGGCTTCCACGCGCCGCCGCTGCGTTCGGCGATCTCCTGGATCATCTCGTAGCCGTGCATGGGCCGGTCCTTGAGCAGGGCCAGGATCGAGGCGCGCACGTCACCGCGCCGCGCCCGTCCCCGTCCGCCGCCCCGGCCTCGTGACCCCCAGGAGCCCGGCCCGAAGCCGGGGCCGCCGGGACCGAATCCCGGCCCCCCCGGCCCGAAGGGCCCGAAGGCGGCCCGACGGCCCTCGAAGCCGCCCATGCCGCGACGGCCGGGGCCCTCGTGCCGATGTCCACGCTCGAATCCGTGGGTACGCATCGTGTTCACTCCATTCACCAAGATCTGTCATGTATGCATCGCATATCGCTCGCGATGCCTCAACGATATATCGGAGAAGTTCGCGTGACAACCCCCTTCCGAGGGGGTGACTGTCCCGTCTCACTCAATCGAGTCGTTTTTTAAACGAACCGAGTCGTTCGGGCTTCTGTCTCAGCGAACCTAGTCGCGCGGTTGGGCGCGCTGGGGGTGCTGGATGGCTGTACAGGCTGGGGTGGAGCAAGCGGAGGCGGGGCCGTGCGTCGAGTTGTCGTACGTGGACGCGGTGCACGGACGCTGTCGGCGTCCGCTGCGGGACTGCGTGACGGGCCGGTTCGAGGATGTCGCTCCGGTACGTACGTTCCGCTGGTCGCGCGGTGAGCGTCACTTCCCGGGCTGGTACTGGGCGGCGACGATCGGGCGGCACGTCGGCTTCGAGTCGTGGCTGGAGCGGGACCGGCTACTGCTGATGGACTTCGACCCGAGCGTGGTGGGCATTGGCCGCTCACCGACGTAGGTGTCGTAGTCGATCAACTCCTTTTGATGTGCTGCCTCAAGCAAGGCGTACATCAACGCGCGTGCCCGGGCGACGCCACTGTGGTCGCTCACGTGAAGAACCGCCCAGTCGGAGTTGACGGCAAGTTCCGTCGTCAGCAGTCGCACCACGGATGACTTGCCGCTGCCGAACGGCCCGGTCAGGCCCACCGCTAGAGAACCGGTCGTTTCCTTGACCGTGCGCGCCAGTTGCTGTGCCACGGAATGGTGATCGAACAGATCCTGGTCACTCTGGCCAATGGCGATGTCCTCCATCGCCCATGGTCGTTGAGGCGCCACTTGTACTTCCGTTCCACGGCTCACACGTGTCCAGATCGTATGGGCTGGCACTGACATCAACGACTGTCCGTGTGCAGGGTGCCCTGTGATCTCCCGCCCCGCCGACGGAAACGGCGTGAACACCGGCCTCTATGTTCCTTGCCATCCAATCGAGTCGTTTGACAGTGAATCTAGTCGTGCGAGGTGAGCATGCGACTGCGTGCAGGAGTGTTACCTGCGACGACGGATCATTCAAGACGCGCACTGCCGAAATCTCAGGCGATCTGGTCCGGGATACTCGAGCTGTGCACGAAGGGAGAGATCGCCACAGCGGTGAGGGGGGAGGCCAAGTACGCCCCGAAAGTATGGAAGTCGATGCGGCCGATCGAAGTGTCGGCATGCTGGTCAACTGGGAATCGGTCGCCGAGCCGGTGAGGAATCGCTACCAAGTCACCTGTGTCGGCGAGGTTCACCCAGTAGCGGACGCCGGCAGGCCGGGCGCCACGGTCAGCGATCGGCGCGGGCACCAGGTGGTCGAAAATCCCACTCGGCAGGCCGAGAGGAGAGCCCAACGTTACGAGGCAGTCCACGGTCAACTCCGGGTGGGCATGTAGCGCCTCGTACGCGACGACGGAGCCAAGGGAGTGTGCCAGTACCACCTGGGGACGTGCCCGCCGGATCGACTCAGCCACGGCGGATCTGGCGGCAGCGCGTACTTGCGGAACGTGGAGGTAGCGGTGGACCTCGCCCGCCAACTGGACGGCGATCCTGATGATCGTAGCGATGGGGATCTTGCGGCGGCGGGACACCCACGACAGGATTTGGCGCAGTGGTGCAGTGATCAGTCCTTGTCGCTCTTCCAATGAGGGCGAGCCCAGGGCCAGGGCCCAGGAGATGATGACGGACTGCTCTTGTTCGTCGATGGACGAAAGGTCGGCAGCGACAGCCTGCCGTTCCATGGCCTGCATGTGGTGGGCGTAGTACGCGACATGCACTTCCGGGAGTTGATGGCCGTCCAGTCCAGCGGACGCGAAACCCTGGTGAAGCTTGGGTTGTCACTGCGCTGCTAGTTCGGCGGCGGCCCGTTCCGATGAGCGGCCGGCCAAATGGTTGCCGATGCCGTGCACTGCAACGATCGTCACTGTTCTGGTCCTTCCTCGAAGTGGCAGTGAACGGTGTACGCCGGGAATCGCCATGGCCCACCCGTAGTCAGGCCGTCGACCTCGCTGATCTCGTACCAACCTGCCTCCAGCCACACGACTTCGAATCCGTCCGGCGTCAGAACCTTGACGAGAGCATCGTGGAGTTCGGCCTTCGTTACGCTGACGGGACAGGTGCAGACCCGGCCGAAGGAAGGCGGCAGTCCTCCCTCCCATTCGTTGCCGGTGTACAACTCCCACCCGTCCGCGCGGGTGTCGCCACAGAGCAGTTCGCCCGGCAGCCAAGCCAGGACATGGGTGACGTGGACGGTCGGCTGTGCCGGGCGGAGTACAGACGCAGCTGAGGAGCAGGCCCAGCCGAGAGCCGTGACGTGGCCAGACTTGCTGCCTACCAGCACGCCATTCTCGTAGGGGACGATCGTGTGCACCCGATCCGGAACTGGGGCCGGGGGGCCGAGCGGCTCGCCGGATTCGACGTCCCATGCCTGAACTTCCGCCTCGCCGGCAGCGGCCACGAGCGCCGGTCGACCGTTCACTTGGCTGACGGTCATCACCTGTGTGCCGGCCAGAGGGACGGAACCCAGGAGCGAGGTTGTCACGAGATCCCAGATCCGCACCTGATCGTCGTTTGGCGATTGCTCGGCAGCGAATAGGCGCTCGCCTTGCATTGCTATCGCTCCGATTTGTCCGAGCGTGACCAATTGCCGCAGGGTGCTGTCAGCCAGGGACCAGAGGCAGACTTTCCGTTCGTTGTGGACGCTGACCAGGAGAGATTCGCCGCCGACCTCGCCTGCGACTAGATCCGTGACTGGCCCCTCCACGCCAGTGAGGACGTGGGAAGGCGACTCCTTGATGGTGTCCCACACGTGGATACCGCCGTCGGCACCACCAACCACGGCCCACACCGAATCGCCGTGCGGGACTGCGGTCAGCGCGGTGGCTGCGGCGGGGAGGCGGATCGTCGATTCGAGGTCATCCTCAAGGACGTTCCAGGTGTCGAGCTCATTCTCCGTGGTCATCGTGACGACATAGGCCACGTCGCCGGTTGTGACGGCCACGGCGTGAGTGAGCCCGCCCAACTCGGTCAGTTCGTGCTCCTCAGTGCCGGTGTTCAGGTCCCAAGCCTTGATCTCCCCAGAGGCGAGTTGGATGCTAAGGGCGAGCTCCGAGCTGCCGAACTGGAGGGCGCCGAGAGCCGTGGCGGGGTACCAGAGATTCTGGCCGTGCCCATACCGAGGGCAGACATCGAGGTCCCAGACGCGCATGTTGCCGTCGCGATGGGCGGTCAGCGCGAGCTGAAAGCGGTCGACATAGCGGATATCTCCGCAGGTCATTCTACGGTCCTCGACCTGCGTGACCATGTAAACGTTCGCGTTATTCGTCCGGTACGCGTACTGGGTGTGGTCGTATGCGATGAGGGAGAGCAGTGGGGCTGACGCGTTGGTGGGCTGGATTTGCACCGCCTGATTCGGGCTGTCCGACGAGAGAGTGACAGGCTGCTCATTCAGTTCGCGGAGCACCCTGGCACCGTGTACCTCGGGCTCGGCGGAAAGGGATAGGAAGTCGAGAGCACCGTCGGTGGACTCCACGCCGAGTAGCGAACTGATAGCGGCGTCCCCAGCCCCAGCATCGACTGTGTCGAGGATCGTGCCGCACGATTCGCCCAGCAGGCCGACCAGGCTGATTTCGCCACTGACCCGACCGACTGCTAGGACTGTTTCGTCCCTGGTGCCGACGACCGCCACGGCTGAAATCCTTGCGCCTTGGACATGTGCTCCGGCAATGACCTCGCCCGTCGCGAGATCGTGCAGAAGGAGTGTGTTCTCGTCAGTTACAGAGGCGACAACCGACTGCTCTGCCAGATCAGCGATCGCCACCTGAGTGATGGCGCCCTCGGCTGCCCGGGGAGCCAAGAAGTACCGTGACGCCCCGTCAGGACTCGGTGTGATGTCCCATGCTTGAAGGGAGCCGTCGGTACCGGCGAATACAGCGAGGAGCCGTTGATCGACTGCTCCGAGGGCCAGGGCCGACACGGTGGTGCCCAACTCGTCCTCGCCGATAACGTGCAGAAGTGACTCCTCAGGGAGGCCCGTGCTCCAGTGAGTGCCGAGCACGGCCCGTTCGTCGCGCAGGCGGCGTGCGAGCCCGGCCGCCCGGCAGATCACCAGACGCTGCTGCAGCTTGGCACGGCGCTCCTCCAGCGGTACACGCTGGCCAAAGAGGGGGCCGAGATCGGCCCAGCCGAAGGCCGCCCGGTATGCAATCCCAGCCCGCCGCGCCGCCGCGGTCCTCGTCCGGTGGATGGCCTGCCAGACTCCGGTGTGGTCGGCGCGGACAAGGTACTCCGGCTCCAGGAAGAGCTGGTCGACCGCGGATCCGTCCGGTAGAGCGACGGCATGCTCCATGAGATGGCGCAGCAGATATGGTGCGGCGAGGTCCCACCGAGGCCCCTCTGCGGCCCACCGGCCGGGGACGGTCGACAGCAACTGATGGAAGAGCACATCGGCGAGCCCGTCCAGCTCGGCCGCGGCGTCACGAAAATGCTCGGTGATCGACTCGTGGAAGAATCGGTAGAGTTGACGACCGTCCGTGTCGATGGTCGTCCGCAGATAGAACCGGGCAGTGGCTAGCTTCTCGCGAGCCGCGCCCGGGGTCAGCGGCAAGAGCTCCTGACCCGCAGCCATGGCCGCAGCGGTGGCGGCGGCGGCCACGAGCGCCAGCGGCATTCCCTGACCCCGTGCTTGTGCCAGCCCTACCAACAAGGGCCGCATCCAAGGGTCATCGTCGAGTGTGGTGCGCAGGTGGAGCTCGAGGAGGTTCGGCAAACTCTGGGGCAGTTGGGCGACTGCCTCGACCGGATTCAGGGGTTCGCCGGTCCGCAAAAAGTCGGCGAAGAGTGCTGCGACAAGGAAGGTGCTGCGGTCGGGGCTTTGGGCGATCGCGGTGGCAACAGCTTGGGCCACTGACTCACGGATGGCCAGATCGCTGTAACCGGCTGCACTGGACAAAATGTCGGCTATGTAGGTCGAGAGGTCGTCCGCGAGGTCCTCGACATTGGTAGACGTGTCCAGGTCGAGCACTGTCCCGTGGGAGCCTGGCCAGTCGTGGAACCGGTTGTCGTCCGGCAGCGGTGGGTGCATCCCCACGAGCGCCCGAAAGACGGGACGGCCGTCAGCGCGTTGTGCGCCCAGGAGTTCCGGGAGTAGATCGCAGGCGATGCGACCGCTCTCCAGAGCCTCGTCAACGGCATCGAGGATGAGTATCACCGGTTCTGGCAGGTCGCTGGCGACGCGAATGAGCTCATCCCGAGGATTGTCGCTGCGAGAGGCATCTGGCTCCAGGTCACCGGGAGTCAGTTGAGCCAGAATCGAAGCGATTACCTCGTCCTCGCTTCGGTGCCGGGCGTGGACCGCGACAAGGGTCGGGTAGCGACGCTCCGGGCGGTACTGAGCAGGGATGCGACTGACCAACATGGTGCTCATCTCGGCGAGCTGGGGGTGCGCAAGGAAGAGGGTCACCCCAAGCAGGGCCGACTTTCCGACCCCGGGCCTTCCAGTAACGAGCAACAGGGGTTCATCTCGCGTCAGCCATGAGCGAATCTGAGTCAACTCACGCGTGCGCCCGGTGAATAGACAGCCCGTCATCGCCACTACATCATCCGAGCGGCCCGACGCCCGGGTGAGGAAATGCACAGGATCCAGACCGGGATCGAATTCCGATGCGAGTTCGCGAAGCGCCAACCGGAGGCGGCTTCGAAGCCGCTGCCAGCCGTCGGTGCTGAACGCCGGATTGGCGAAGAACTCAGGTACCGGCAACGAGGCGGCTCGGCGTGGAGAGTGCAGCACGGTTTGTGGGTATGCCCCGCCAAGGCGAACCAGCTCCCGTGCGATCTCATCGGCGACAGACTCCACCGGCACGTAGGGCAGAGCTGGAGAGATGTCCCAGTGCCCAAGCCGGAGCTGCTCCAGAGCCCGGGCCGTGGCCTTAGTGAACCGTGCGCCGAAGGCACTTTCGTCCGCCGTACATGCCGCGATTACCCAAGTTCTGCGGTCGCCGTCGGGAACGTCTTGAAACAGTTGGTAGTCCGTTGCGGCCCCTGCACCGCAAACATCGAGCATGAACAGGACGGGAGACTGGTCGGAGCTGTGCTCGACCTCGTTCAGCCATCGGCCGAGATCGATACTCGACTTCGGGAGGTCGGCCGGACGGCTGTCGTGCACGGGCAGGTACAAGACCCGGCCACGAGGGACCCCGTGACCTGCAAAGTGGACGATACGCGGCCGGCCCACCGAATCATTCCGCAGCTGCCGCCAGCTCTCCTCGATGCTGACCAGGTCAGCATCGATCACCGGTTCACTGACGTTCAGTCCGTCGAAGCGCGAGAGCACCACGGCGAGTTCACGCACCTGCGGTTCAACCGACGGTAGCGGAGGCAACCCCTCCGACGTAGGGCTCCACTCGCCGTCGACCGCACCCTCAAAGGTTCCAACTCCGAGCAGAAGTGTTCGAACCATCATCCCCCCGTGCCCGTACCATTCAGTCCCCAGACTATCGGGATCGAGGCTGCTCACCGCTCACGACTAGATTCGCTGTCAGAGAAGCCGAAACGGCTGGGCTCGCTGTCAAATGCATCGATGGATGACAGAGAACACTCGACACGCGATGCGGCAGGCACGAAACACGCGATCTGTCTCAACGAACCGAGTCCACGCGTCTCACCCAATCCAGTCCACGCAGGTCAGCAGCACGCGAACGACTAACTTCGATGAGACAGGACAGTGACTCACCAGCTGCGACAGAGCTCCCTGCTACGGTCCGCCGATGTCATCGATCAAGCAGTTCCAGGTCACCTTTGACTGCGTGCAACCTGAGCGCGTCGCTCGTTTCTGGTGCGAGGTGCTGGGGTACGTCGTGTCGGCGCCGAAGGGGTTCGCCACTTGGGACGATTTCGACCGCTCGCGGCCACCCGAGGACCAGGGGTCATGGTGGGCCTGCACGGATCCCACGGGTGTGGGCCCGCGACTGTTCTTTCAGCGCGTTCCCGAGGGCAAGACCGTCAAGAACCGGGTGCATCTCGACGTGCGGGTCGGCACCGGGCTCGTGGGTGAGGAGCGTCTGGCCACGCTCGAAGCCGAGTGCGCGCGGCTGATCGAGCTCGGTGCGGTGCGCGTGCGACTCCTGTACGACGGCACCGATTCGTGCATCTGCATGCAGGACATCGAGGGCAACGAGTTCTGTCTCGACTGAGCAGCGGAAGCCGGCGGCGCCCGTCGCGGTGATGCCCTCGGGAAGGAGACCAGTTCACGTGAATTGGCCGTGGGCCGGGAACCTGCGCGGGCGCTAGCGTCAGCGGCATGCGTATGCGAATCGTGGATGCCTTCACCGACCGCCCCTTCGCCGGCAACCCGGCCGGGGTCCTGCTCCTGGACGATGTCTTCCCGGACGACGACTGGCTCCAGAACGTCGCCATGGAGGTGAACCACGCCGAGACGGCGTTCGCGCACCGGCTGCCGACCGGCGGTGCGGCGGACTGGGCGCTGCGCTGGTTCACGCCCGTCACCGAGGTCGCGATGTGCGGCCACGCCACGCTGGCCACCGCCCACGTGCTGCACACCACCGGCGCCCACACGGGTTCCGTGCGGTTCGCCACCCGCAGCGGGGTCCTCGTCGCCACGCCCGCCGCCGACGGGTCGATCACGCTCGACTTCCCGACCGCCCCGCTCACCCCCGTCGCGCTGCCGGCCGGGGTCACCGAGGCGCTGGGCGCGGCGCCGGTCGGCGCCTTCGACACCGGGCCGAACGTGGGCGACCTGCTGGTGGAGCTGGCCGACGAGAAGACCGTCCTCGGCCTCTCCCCCGACCACAGGGCCCTCGGCGCGTTCTCGTCCCGCGGCGTCATCGCCACCGCCCGCGCCGACGACCCGGCCCGCGGCTACGACTTCGTCTCCCGCTGCTTCTTCCCGAACGTCGGTATCGACGAGGACCCGGTCACCGGCAGCGCCCACACGGCGCTCGCCCCGCACTGGTCGGCGCGCCTCGGCCGTGACGACCTCACCGGACTCCAGGCCTCCCGCCGCACCGGACTGGTCCGCACCGGGCTGCGGGGCGAGCGGACGCTGCTCACCGGCAGCGCGGTCACGGTCATCGACGGCGAGCTGCGCGCCTGACCGGTCCGGCCGCCGGTGCTCAGGCCGTCGGCAGCCAGCCCACCTTGCCGGCGAGGAGGGCGTAGCCGACGAACGCGCCGATGTCGAGCAGCGAGTGCGCGACGACCAGCGGCCCGACCCGGCCCCAGCGTCGGTACAGGTACACGAACACCACGCCCATGACCATGTTGCCGAGGAAGCCGCCGATGCCCTGGTAGAGGTGGTACGAGCCGCGCAGGACCGCACTGGCCACCAGCGCGGTCCCCGGGGTCCAGCCCAGCCGGCCCAGCCTGCGCAGCAGGTAACCGACGACGATGACCTCTTCGAGGATCGCGTTCTGGAGGGCGGAGAGGATCAGTACCGGGTACTTCCACCACACGTCCGGCAGTGCCTCGGGGACGACGGTGAGGTTGAAGCCGAGGCCGCGGGCGGCCAGGTAGAAGGCGATGCCGGTGCTGCCGATCACGGCCGCGACGCCGGCGCCCCGGGCCAGGTCGGGCCCGGGGCGGGTGCGGTCGAAACCGAGCGTCCGCAGGCTCGCGCCCTCGCGCAGCAGCAGGTGCGCGACCAGGGCCACGGGGACCAGGGCGCTGGCGATGCCGAAGAGCTGCCAGGCCAGGTCGAGCCATGGGCGGCCGGGCGCGGCCGAGGCGTTGAGGGTGGCCGCCTGGTCCTTGAGGCCGCCGGGCCGGGTGACCGAACCGATGAAGCTGATGAGCGCGGACACGCCGCTCGCTCCGAGCGAGAGTGCGAGTACGAGCAGTGTCTCGTCCCGCAGTATCCGCCGCGGGTCCCTCGCCCGCGCCGGGGAACCGGCCACCGAGTCAGCCTCCACCTGCACCCCTGCCTCCAGCCACCTCACGGGCCTCCGGCCCGCCTTCGCCCGGCAAGGATCCCAGAAGGCGCCCCGGGCAACGCGCACCGGGCTCGCTACGGCAGAACCCGCGGCCGCCTGCCCCGAAGCGACGGCCGGCACCTTACCCAGCGCCCCGGCACCCTGCGCCAAGGCCAAGCCCCCGGCCGGGGAGCCCGGCACCAGGCCCGGAGGCCCGGCACACGCTCGAGGGCCCGGCAGATGCCCCGGGACCCAGCGCCCTGCCCGGAGGCCCAGCGCCCTGCCCGGAGGCCCGGCGCCATACCCGGGACCGGAGGCCGTACCCGGGAGCCTCGCGCAATACCCCGGGACCCGGCTCCGTGCCCGGGGGGGACCAGCGCCGGCCCCGGGCACGGCGCATGCCCGGGGCCCCGGTGCCCTACCCGGAGGCCCGGCACAAGGCCCGAAAGCCCGGCGCCGTACCCGGGGACCCGACGCAAGGCCCGGAAGCCCGGCGCAAGGCCCCGAAGCCCGGCGCAACGCCCCGAAGCCCGGCGCAACGCCCGGGAGCCCGGCCTCCTGCGCGCGACCTTCGGCGTCCGGCGCGGGAGTCGCGGCGTGCGGGGCGTGCGGGGCGGCGTCAGCCGAGCGGTACCGGGTCCGGCAGGCCCACCGGCCACGTGTGGACCGGCTCCCCGACATGCATCAGCTCGGCGTACCGCCGCGTCGTCGCGGCCAGGGCCGCGTCGCGCGACATCCCCTTTTCCAGCGCCCGGTGGAACGTGGCCGCCTGCCAGGACGCCCCGTTCACCCGGCGCCGGCAGCGTTCCTCGATCACGCCCAGGTAGAGGTCCCGGTCCGCGGCCTCCACGCCCCACGCGTCCAGCCCGGCGGCGGCGAGCGGCAACAGCTCGTCGCGGACCAGTGTGACCGCGTCGACCTCGCCCGTGCCGCCGTACCGGCCCCGCTTCGGCCAGACGAAGCGGGCGTCGATGCCGTGCCGGCACGCCGCGTCGAAGTTCGCCTCGGCCGCGGCGAACGGCAGGCGCGTCCACACCGGCCGGGGTTCCTCGGCGAGGGCGCGGACGAGGCCGTAGAAGAAGGCGGCGTTGGCGATGATGTCGGTGATGGTCGGCCCGGCGGGCAGCACCCGGTT
This sequence comes from Streptomyces sp. NPDC028722, assembly GCF_040637655.1. Lineage (NCBI taxonomy): Bacteria > Bacillati > Actinomycetota > Actinomycetes > Kitasatosporales > Streptomycetaceae > Streptomyces > Streptomyces sp. NPDC028722. The sequence goes on along the minus strand of NZ_JBEZWU010000018.1, from coordinate 25,121 downwards.
CTCCACACGAAGGTGCGGGACACCGTCGGCGATGCCGTACACCGGCCGGTTCCACCGGTAGATGGTGCCGTTGTGCAGGACGAGTTCGGCGAGCTTGGGCACCCCGCCGGCCTCGATGACCTCCAGCGGTTCCTCGTCGTCGCAGATCGGCAGCAGAGCCGGGAAGTAGCGCTGGTTCTCCTCGAAGAGCTCGTACGCGGACGACACCCACCGCTCGCCGAACCACGTCCGCGGCCGTACGCCCTGCGCCTGTAGCTCGGGCGGGCGGGTGTCGGTGGACTGCGTGAACAGAGGGGGCCGGGACTCGCGCCACAGCTCGTGGCCGAAGAGGAACGGCGAGTTGGCGCCGACGGCGATCTGCGCGGCGGACGCGGCCTGCGCCGCGTTCCACACGTCGGCGAACCGCTCCGGGGTGACCTGGAGGTGCAGCTGCACGGAGGTGCACGCGGCCTCGGGGACGATGGACTTCGACGTGCACACGAGGTGCTCCACGCCGTCGATGTCGAGCCGGAAGTCCTCCCCGCGCGCGGCCACGATCTGGTCGTTGAGCAGGGTGTACCGGTCGACCTCCGAGAGGTTGGAGGAGACCAGGTCGTCGCGGCCCAGCGTGGGCAGGATGCCGATCATCACGATGCCCGCGTCCACCTCACCGGCCTTCCGGTCGGCGTAGGCCAGGGAGGTCCGCAGCTCCTCGGCGAGCTGGTCGAACACCCGGCCACCCAGGCGGTGCGGGGCTATGTTGACCTCCAGGTTGAACATGGCGAGTTCGGTCTGGAAGTCACGGCTTGCGATGCGCTCAAGTACCTGTCCGTTCAACATTTTCGGCATGCCGTCACGGCCGGCGAGATTCAATTCGATCTCGACCCCCATGAGGTTCTTGGGACGGTCGAATCGCTTCTCCGCCAGTAGTCGCTCCAACCCCGTCAGGCACTTCTGGAGCCTTTCGCGGTAGCGCTGGCGATCGGACAGGTCGAACTGCCCTGCCACGACCTTCTCCCCCATGGAAGAGTCCCTCCTCGGACGGGCGGGCCGACGATCCGTTCGCCGGGCTCCCACGTCAGGTGGGATGATGCCCAGCCGAAGCGATCGATAACGTCCCGTGTCGGCCCGTCGCCCGCTACTCTGTCGGAATGTTCCCCGCGGCACATTCACGGGGCATGCCGCAGCTCGCACCTTCGGGTGCCCCGTACACCTCGTGAAAAACGCCGACGACATTCGGCCGACCGCTACCGGCGCGTACGACGAGGTCAGCGGCGAGGCATCCCCCACGAAATCGGGATTTTCTCCGCGAATCAGCGGCCCAATTCCGCCTTGCCCGTCACGCGGAATTGGGATAGCCGAAACACCGGCCGAACACGCGTCGTATAAACTCCGTCCACAAGGCACAAGGTTGGCGCCCTCGGTCCTGGTTCCTGCCGCGTTTCTGCCGTCACGGTTGACGGGCGACAGACAGAGCCGCACCCTCGTCCACACCCGGCCAGGGCCCCCACCTCTCCGGCCTTCCGTGAGCAGACAGCGCCGTCCGCCCCACCCTCCTCGCGCCGCCGCGCCTGTCGAACGAGAGGCGACCCACCATGCCGTTGCATGTTCCCCCTGCCCCCGCGCCTGCCCTGCGCTCCGTCCTCACCGCCCTCGGTTCCCCCACCGCGGTCCGTGAGGCGCGTACCCCCTCCCTGCGAGCCGCGCAGGGTCCCGCGACACCCGAACTCCCTTTGCCCGTCCACGTGTTGGACCGGATCACCGCGCAAGGCCTGTCCGCGACACGACTGGCCGGCTGGCGCTTCCTGATCCGGTGCGGCGAGCGCGCGGTGGCCGCGGCCGAGACCATGCTCACTCCCGACGGCTGGGCCTTCTCGCACTTCTTCGAGGGTCCTTACGTCGCCTCCACCGAACGCGCCCTGCACCAGGCCGAGGCGCTCCAGCAGCCGTACCAGGCACGGCTGCTGTCCCTCCCCGGCCTGTACATGCTCACCCTCTGGCTGCACGACGACTGCACCGGTGACGGCACCGAGGGCCACCCCGCCGCCGGTGACCTGCTCGTGCCGCTCGCCCCGGCGCCACCCGGCATCCCGGCGCACCGCCCGTTCCGGGTGGCCGAGTTGCTTCCGGTGCTCACCCATCGGGCGACTCCCCTCCCGCTGCTCGGCTCGCCCGCCTGACCCACGCCGCGTACCCCGTTTCCCGGGAGGGAAGCGGGGTACGACTCTTTTTCCACGGCCGCCACGTGGACGTCGGTGCCGCGCGCCTGGCACGAGCGTTCGGGATGGGCATATGCCAACGGATCACTTCCGTATGGACTAGCCCTATCCGGTCAGTGCGAACCACCCAAAGGGACAGTGCAGTTCGGCTGAACCGACCGGGCGGGTGACGCGTCATGAACCTGTGAGAAGCGGTGCCGTGAAATCCCTGCGGAATGACGCCCAGAGGACAACACTGGATCCGACCGACTCACCACCACGGGGGACGGACATGACCACGACCCAGCGAGAGATCCCGCCCATGTGCCAGCACCAGCCGCCGTGCCCGACAGCCGAATCCGCCGACCGGGAGTCCGCCCGCCTCACGGCGCACCACCCGGAACAGGGATGGAGCCTGCTGTGCAACGGCGTCCTGTTCTTCGAGGACACCGGCGAACTGCTGCCCGACGGCCGCGTCATCGCTCCGCACCGCCCGCTCGGTGCGGAGCGGGTGATGACCGCCGCCTGAGAGCGGCACGGCAACCGAGGGGCCGGCCGTACCCACCGGGTGCGCACCGGCCCCCGACCCATGTCCGCAAGGATCAGGCCGTGGCGTCCGCGGGCACGTAGTCGAACCAGTCGAAGGCCGCTTGGCCCTCGGTGACGTACATGCCGATGACACGGCCGGTGAAGCCGGTGGCCACCTGGGTCGACAGATAGCGGCCGTCGAGTTCGGCGAGCCGGATCGTCCCCTCGCCGGTCCCCACGGTGAGGACGAGGGTGTCGGGGGCGTCCTGCGGTCCCGGGTTCCGGCTCGCGCGGATGTCGACGGCCAGGGTGAGGGGTCCCGCCGGCACCGGCCGTTCGGCGACCGTTCGACGCAGTGGGCCGATGCGCGCGATCACGGCCGCCGTTCCTCCGCTCACCTCCAGGTCGTAGTGATGTGCCTCGTCCAGCCGGACGGACAGCCCGGCCCGTGCCGCCCCGGGCTCCAGCAGCGCGGCCACCCGGCAGTCGTGGTGCTGCTGGCGGCGGCCGACGAAGGTGTGCCCGGGCCGGTCGAGGCTGTCCCCGGTGGCCGTCAGGGTGAGCCGGCCGGGCCGTTCGGTCAGCGACCAGCAGCCCTCGGGCCTGCGGTGCGGGGATATCCAGTGCGGCGCGAGCTCCGGGCCGGTGAAGTCGTCCCGGACGGGTGGCTGTTCGACGGGTGCCCAGGCGGCCGGCGCCGGATGCCGCTCCCGCACCGCTCCCGCCTCGGGCCAGCCGTCGGACCATGCCACCGGCACCAGGAAGGTCTCCCGGCCGAGCACGTGGAACCCGGGGAACCAGCCGCGGGGCCGGGTGCCCAGCAGCACCATCCACCAGCTGCCGTCGGCCGCCCGGACCAGGTCGCCGTGCCCGGTGCACTGGACGGGCAGGCCGGTGCCGCGGTGGGACACCAGCGGATTGCCGGGCGCCGGTTCCCAGGGGCCGCGCGGCGAGCGGGCCCGCGCGACCGACACTCCGTGTCCCGGGCCGGTGCCGCCCTCCGCGATCAGCAGGTACCACCAGTCGCCGATCCGGTACAGGTGCGGCGCCTCGGGGTCCGCGAGGCCGGTCCCGGACCACATCGGCAGCGGGCCCTCCAGCACCTTGCCGGTGCCCGGATCGATCCGGGCGACCGTGACCCCGGCCATCGCGCACCAGCAGTTGCCGTCCTCGTCCCAGGCGAGGTCGGGGTCGATGCCCGGCAGGTCGATCCACACCGGATCGGACCACGGCCCTTCCGGGCGGTCGGCGGTGACGAGGAAGGTGCCGCCGGCGCCGACGGCGGTGGTGATCACGTAGAACCGTCCGTCGTGGTGGCGGATCGTCGGCGCGTAGATGCCGCCCGAGGCCGGGACGTCGTCGGACAGCGTGAGCTGCTCCGGCCGGTCGACGACGTTGCCGATCTGACGCCAGTGCACCAGGTCCCGGCTGTGGAAGAGGGGAACGGCGGGGACGTACTCGAAGCTGGAACACACCAGGTAGTAGTCGTCCCCGGCCCGGCACACACTCGGGTCGGGGTGGAAACCGGGGAGGACGGGATTGCCGTAGGTCCGCATGCTCGCTCCCGAGAGGGGTCCGAAAGTTTCGAGATCAATAACGAATCCTATCGAGGAGCGGTGGCCGCCGGGGGCGGAACGGCCGCGTGAATGATCGACGTGCGGCCGGCAGCGGCCCGTACGGGTATGGCGCCTGCGGGCGTACCGAGTGGCTCCCTGGCGCCAAGCCGAGGGGTGGCGCGCAGGGGCGTCCGGGCGGGAAGGTGACGCTCCGTGGTCGTCGGCCGTCCGGGGTGAGCCCTCCCCTACGCACCCGCCCTCGTCGGCCGTCACCGGCCTCCCGCCTCCCCATTTCGTGCGGACTCCGCGCTCGCGGGCCATTCTTAACGCAAGTTTGACGCCGCTCGGGCCTTGATTCCCAGGCCTTGGCATCACGCTCTGCTTACGCTGTTGCCGCCGTCCCGCGTGATGGCCGGAAAAAGCTGAGCCGCACGTCAGGAGCACGCCGAATGGCCACGACCGAGCGCCCTCCCAGTACCAACCGCCTGCGCGCCTGGATGCTCGAGGGGCTGTCCGACATGGGCAAGGGCGGTGGCCACACGGGAGCGCACTCCCAACCCGAGCCGCGGCACAAGGGACAGCGCTGGTGGCGGGTGATGTGTCTGACCGGTGTCGACTACTTCTCCACCCTCGGCTACCAGCCGGGCATCGCCGCGCTGGCGGCCGGCCTGCTCTCCCCGGTGGCGACCATCGTGCTCGTCATCGTGACCCTGGCCGGCGCCCTGCCGGTCTACCGCCGGGTGGCCGAGGAGAGCCCGCACGGCGAGGGCTCCATCGCCATGCTGGAACGCCTGCTGTCCTTCTGGCAGGGCAAGCTGTTCGTGCTCACGCTGCTGGGCTTCGCGGCGACCGACTTCCTGATCACCATGACGCTGTCCGCCGCCGACGCCGCCACCCACCTGGTGGAAAACCCGCACCTGACGCACGCCCTCCAGGGCAAGCAGATGCTGATCACCCTCTTCCTGGTGGCACTGCTCGGCGCGGTCTTCCTCAAGGGCTTCCTGGAGGCGATCGGGGTCGCCGTCGCCCTGGTCGGCGTCTACCTCGGGCTCAACGTCGTCGTCGTGATCGTCGGCCTGTGGCACGTCGTCACCGCCGGCCACCTGGTCACCGACTGGGCCGGTGCCCTGACCACGGAACACGGCAACGTCTTCGCGATGGTCGGCGTGGCACTGCTCGTGTTCCCCAAGCTCGCCCTGGGCCTGTCCGGCTTCGAGACCGGTGTCGCCGTCATGCCGCACGTCCAGGGCGACCCGGGCGACACCGAGCAGCGGCCGGCCGGCCGCATCCGGGACACCAGGAAGCTGCTGACCACGGCCGCGCTCATCATGAGCTGCTTCCTGATCGCCACCAGCTTCATCACCACGCTGCTGATCCCGGAACGGGAGTTCGAGGCCGGCGGCGGCGCCAACGGCCGCGCGCTCGCCTACCTCGCGCACGAATACCTCGGCGGCATCTTCGGCACGGTGTACGACGTCTCGACCATCGCCATCCTGTGGTTCGCGGGCGCCTCCGCCATGGCCGGTCTGCTGAACCTGATGCCGCGCTACCTGCCCCGCTACGGCATGGCCCCGCACTGGGCGCGTGCCGTACGCCCGATGGTCATCGTCTTCACGCTGATCGCCTTCCTGGTGACCTGGATCTTCGACGCCGACGTCAACAAGCAGGGCGGCGCCTACGCCACCGGTGTGCTGGTGCTGATCAGCTCGGCCGCGATCGCGGTGACCATCGCCGCGCGCAAGGCGGGGCAGCGGGGCTGGACCATCGGGTTCGCGGTGATAGCGGCGGTGTTCCTGTACACGACCGTCGTCAACGTCATCGAGCGCCCGGACGGCGTGAAGATCGGCGCCTGCTTCATCGCGGGCATCATCCTGATCTCCTTGCTGTCCCGGCTGGCCCGCGCCTTCGAACTGCGGGTGACCAGCGTGACGCTGGACCCGCTGGCGGAACGGTTCATCCGGGACATGGCCAGCCGGAAGATGCGGTTCATCGCCAACGAACCGGACCGCCGTGACAAGGCCGAGTACCGCGAGAAGATCGAACAGATCCGGGCCGACAACGACATACCCGAACAGGAGGACTTCGTCTTCGCCGAGGTCACGGTGACCGACCCCTCCGAGTTCGAGACGGGCCTGACCGTGCGCGGTGAGGTCCTGCACGGCCGCTACCGCGTGCTGACCCTGGAGCACTCCTCCATCCCCAACGCCCTGGCCGCGCTCCTCCTCCACGTCCGGGACGTCACCGGCTGCACCCCGCACATCTATTTCGAGTGGACCGAGGGCGATCCGTTCACCAACTTCCTGCGTTTCTTCCTCTTCGGCCAGGGCGAGGTCGCCCCGGTGACCCGGGAGGTGCTGCGCGAGGCGGAACCGGACCGGACCCGCCGGCCGCGCGTGCACACCGGGTGAGGGCAGGGCCGCGAGCCCCAGGTCCGCGGTGCCCTATCGTGACCGGCATGCAGTCCTACACGATCGGCCAGGCCGCACGGCTGCTCGGCGTCAGCCCGGACACCGCACGCCGCTGGGCCGACGCCGGCCGGATGACCACCCATCGAGACGAGTCCGGACGGCGCCTCATCGACGGCCGGGACCTGGCCGCGTTCTCGGTCGAGTTGGCCCGGGCGGGCGGCAGCGGTGAGGAGGACGCCTCCCACACCTCCGTGCGCAACGCCTTCCCCGGCATCGTCACCGCGATCAAGCTCGGCGACGTCGCCGCCCAGGTGGAGATCCAGGCGGGCCCGCACCGGCTCGTCTCGCTGCTCACCCGGGAAGCCGTGGAGGAACTCGGCCTCGAGGTCGGCGTGGAGGCCACCGCCCGCGTGAAGTCCACCAACGTGCACATCGACCGGGTCTGACCGGCGCCGCCCACCGGTCGGCCGGTCCACGCCCCCGTTCCTCTTCCCCTTTCCGCCGTCCGTGCGGCCCGGCGCCCGCCGGGCCGCACGTTCGTCGTACCCCGGGCCGGGACACAGCCGCGCCCGACCGGAAACACCGTACGAACGCACATGCAAGCTATAAGGCGTGAGTTCAGGGCTCATGCGATGCGACAGGAGACTTACGGCTGGCAGATGCGGCAGTATCATCACCGCACGGCCGATGCCCGGCCGTTCAGGGGCGCGACAGGTTGATCCACCGAACCGAGGAGTAGAACCGTGATGACCCGTTCCGTGCGCCGTACCCGGCGGATCCTGAAGCCGGCCGGCGTGGGGGCAGCCGCCCTGCTGGCGCTCAGCGCCTGCTCCTCCTCGGACTCGTCGACCGACCAGGCGGACAAGCCCGCCCCGAAGCTGTCCGGCACGGTCACCGTGTTCGCCGCCGCCTCCCTGAAGGAAAGCTTCACCGCGCTGGGCAAGCAGTTCGAGAAGCAGCACCCGGGCACCAAGGTCAGCTTCAGCTTCAACGGCAGCGACAGCCTGGCCGCGAGCATCACCGGCGGAGCCCCGGCGGACGTCTTCGCCGCCGCCAGCCCCAAGACGATGGCGATCGTGACGGACAAGAAGGGCACCGCCGGCACCCCGGCCACCTTCGTCCGCAACCAGCTGGAGATCGCCACCGTGCCGGGCAACCCGCACAAGCTGTCCCACCTGAAGGACCTCGCCGCGCCGGGTCTGAAGGTCGTCCTGTGCGACAGGACGGTGCCGTGCGGCGCCGCCGCCCAGAAGGCCCTGACAGCGGGCAAGGTGAAGCTGACCCCCGTCTCCTACGAGCAGGACGTCAAGGGCGCCCTGACCAAGGTGGAGCTGAAGGAGGCCGACGCGGCCCTGGTCTACAAGACCGACGTGAAGTCCGCGCAGGGCAAGGTGGAGGGCGTGGAGTTCCCCGAGTCCGCCGACGCCGTCAACGACTACCCGATCGCCCTGCTGAAGGACGCCCCGAACACCGAGGCCGCCAAGGCGTTCATCGCCCTCGTACGGTCCGCCGAGGGCCAGAAGGTGCTGAGCGGGGCCGGGTTCCTCAGGCCGTGACCTCGCTCGACAAGCCCGGCGCCGCGACCGGCCCCCGCACGGGCCGGCCGCGGCGCCGCCGCGCCGGCACGGGGGGCCGGCGCGGAGTGCCGTTGCCGCTGCTGCTGCCGGGCCTGCTGGCCCTGGCGTTCCTGCTGCTGCCGCTGCTCGCCCTGCTCGTCCGGGCGCCCTGGCGCAGCCTGCCGGACCAGCTCACCAGCGCCGAGGTGTGGCAGGCGCTCCAGCTGTCCCTGGTCACGGCCACCGCGGCGACCGCCGTCTGCCTCGTCCTCGGCGTACCGCTGGCCTGGCTGCTGGCCCGCACGGACTTCCCCGGCCGCGGCCTCGTGCGCGCCCTGGTGACCCTTCCCCTGGTGCTGCCGCCGGTCGTCGGCGGTGTGGCCCTGCTGCTCGCCCTGGGCCGCAACGGCGTCATCGGCCGGTGGCTGGACTCCTGGTTCGGGATCACCCTGCCGTTCACCACCGCGGGCGTCGTGATCGCGGAGGCGTTCGTGGCCATGCCGTTCCTGGTCATCAGCGTGGAGGGCACGCTGCGTGCCGCCGACCCGCGCTACGAGGAGGCGGCCACCACACTGGGCGCCTCCCGCTTCACCGCGTTCCGCCGGGTCACGCTGCCGCTGATCGCCCCCGGCATCGCGGCCGGCGCGGTCCTGGCCTGGGCACGCGCGCTCGGCGAGTTCGGCGCGACGATCACGTTCGCGGGCAACTTCCCCGGCCGCACCCAGACCATGCCGCTGGCGGTCTACCTCGCCCTCCAGAACGACCCCGAAGCCGCCGTCTCCCTCAGTCTCGTCCTGCTCACGGTGTCCATCGCGGTGCTGGCCGGCCTCAGGGACCGCTGGACGACCACCTCATGAAAGACACCGGCCCCGAGCCCCCCGACGCCCCCGCGTACGCACCGAGCCCAGGCGTACCGGCAGCCGCCGACCGTGCTGCCGAACCGACGGCCAGCGGCAACCCCACCGAACACCCACCCCTGCACCCGGACGCACCCGCGGCCCGCGACGGCGCTCACGCCCCACAGGGGCCACCGGCAGGCGACGACGAGACCCGCACCGGTGATGCGGGTGGGAACCCGAGCCCCGCCGAGGGCCGGCCGACCACGCCCCGCCCGCACCCGGAAGCCGCTCCCGACGAGGGCCTGGACGCCCACCTCATCGTCGACCGCCCCCCGTTCCGCCTGGACGTGTCCCTGACGGCCGCCCCGGGCGACGTCATCGCCCTGCTCGGCCCCAACGGCGCCGGCAAGACCACCGCCCTGCGCGCCCTCGCCGGTCTCACCCCGCTCACCGACGGCCACCTGCGCCTGGACGGCACCCCGCTGGAGCGCACTCCCCCGGAATCCCGCCCGGTCGGCGTGGTCTTCCAGGACTATCTGCTCTTCCCGCACCTGTCCGCCCTGGACAACGTCGCCTTCGGCCCCCGCTGCCGGGGCGCGGGCAAGGCCGAGGCCCGTGCGCAGGCGGCGGCCTGGCTGGAGCGCATGGGCCTGGCCGGTCACGCGGGCGTCCGGCCGCGCCGTCTCTCGGGCGGCCAGGCCCAGCGCGTCGCGCTCGCCCGCGCCCTCGCCACCCGCCCCCGGCTGCTGCTCCTGGACGAGCCGCTGGCGGCCCTGGACGCCCGTACCCGCCTGAAGGTCCGCGCCCAGCTCCGCCGTCACCTGGCCGAGTTCGAGGCGGTCTGCGTACTGGTCACCCATGACCCGCTGGACGCGATGGTGCTCGCGGACCGGCTGGTGGTCGTGGAGGACGGCCGGGTCGTGCAGGAGGGCACACCCGCCGACATCGCCCGCCACCCGCGCACGGACTACATCGCCCAGCTCGTCGGCCTCAACCTCTACCGCGGGCAGGCCGCGGGCCACACGGTACGGCTCGACCGCGGGCCCGCGATCACGACCACGGAGGAACTGTCGGGACCGGTCTTCGTGGCGTTCCCGCCGTCGGCCGTGACCCTGTTCCGGGACCGGCCCGCCGGTACCAGCGCCCGGAACGTGTGGCGCTGCGAGATCGCGGGCCTGGAGACGCACGGCGACCGGATCCGCGCCGATCTCACCGGCGGACTCCCGCTCACCGCGGACCTGACGACGGTCGCCGCGGCCGAGCTGGACCTGCACCCCGGTGCACCGGTCTGGGCGATGGTCAAGGCGACGCAGACGCACGCGTACCCGGCCTGATCCCCTCGCCCACTACGGTGGGGGGCCATGAGCCTCAGCATCCGCAACCAGTTGCCCGGCACCGTCACCGAGGTCCACCCCGGCGAGGTGATGGCGACCGTCGGCGTCCGCCTGACCGGGGGCCAGAACCTGACGGCGGCCATCACCCTGGAGGCCGTCGAGCAGCTCGCTCTCGCCCCGGGCTCCCCCGTGCACGCCCTGGTGAAGTCGACGGAGGTGTCCCTGGCCACCAACCGGGTCGCGGGCCTGTCGATCCGCAACCAGCTGCCCGGCGCGGTCACCCACCTCGTGGTCGGCGACGTCATGGCCTCCGTGAAGGTCACCGTGGACGGCGGCGAACTCACCGCCGCCATCACCAGGGACGCCGCCGAGGACCTCGGCCTCTTCGTGGGCTCCGACGTCGTCGCCCTGATCAAGGCGACCGAGGTCTCCCTGGCGACGGCGTAGCGAGAACGCGAGGGTCCCGCCCGGATTCCGGGCGGGACCCTCACCGGCGGCTCGCTCAGTCCTCGTACGCGTCCAGCGGCGGGCAGGAGCAGACCAGGTTGCGGTCGCCGAAGGCCTGGTCGATGCGGCGCACCGGCGGCCAGTACTTGTCGGCGGCCGAGACGCCGGCCGGGAAGACGGCCTCGTCGCGGCTGTAGGCGTGCGCCCACTCACCACCGAGCGCGGCGGCGGTGTGCGGAGCGTTGCGCAGCGGGTTGTCCTCGGCGGGCCACTCGCCCGAACCGACCTTCTCGATCTCCGCGCGGATGGTGATCATCGCGTCGCAGAAACGGTCCAGCTCGGTGAGGTCCTCCGACTCGGTCGGCTCGATCATCAGCGTGCCGGCCACCGGGAACGACATGGTCGGGGCGTGGAAGCCGTAGTCGATCAGGCGCTTGGCGACGTCGTCGACGCTGACGCCGGTCGCCTTGGTCAGCGGGCGCAGGTCGATGATGCACTCGTGCGCGACCAGGCCGCCGGGGCCGGTGTACAGGACCGGGAAGTGCGGCTCCAGACGCTTGGCGATGTAGTTCGCCGACAGCACGGCCACCTGCGTGGCCCGCTTCAGGCCCTCGCCGCCCATCAGACGGACGTACGCCCAGGAGATGGGCAGGATGCCCGCGCTGCCCCACGGGGCGGCCGAGACGGGGCCGACGCCGGTCTCCGGCCCCGCGGCCGGCTGGAGCGGGTGGTTGGGCAGGTACGGCGCCAGGTGCTCGCGGACGGCGACCGGGCCGACGCCCGGGCCACCGCCACCGTGCGGGATGCAGAACGTCTTGTGCAGGTTCAGGTGGGAGACGTCGCCGCCGAAGTGACCCGGCTTGGCCACCCCGACCAGGGCGTTGAGGTTGGCGCCGTCGACGTACACCTGGCCGCCGGCCTCGTGGACCCGGGCACAGATGTCGGCGACGTGCTCCTCGAACACACCGTGCGTGGACGGGTAGGTGATCATCAGCACCGACAGCTCGTCACGGTGCTTCTCGATCTTCGCCCGCAGATCCTCGATGTCGATCTCGCCGTCCCCGGCGGTCTTGACGACGACGACCTTCATGCCGGCCATCACGGCGCTGGCCGCGTTGGTGCCGTGCGCGGAGGACGGGATGAGGCAGACGGTGCGCTGCTCGTCGCCGTTGGCGCGGTGGTAGCCGCGTACGGCGAGCAGACCGGCCAGCTCGCCCTGCGAACCGGCGTTCGGCTGGAGCGAGACCTTGTCGTAGCCGGTGACCTCGGCGAGACGTTCCTCCAGCTCGCGGATGAGCGTCAGGTAGCCCTCGGCCTGCTCGGCGGGCACGAAGGGGTGCAACTGCCCGAACTCCGGCCAGGTGACCGGCTCCATCTCCGTGGTCGCGTTGAGCTTCATGGTGCAGGAGCCCAGCGGGATCATGCCACGGTCGAGCGCGTAGTCGCGGTCGGCCAGGCGGCGCAGGTAACGCAGCATCGCGGTCTCGGAGCGGTGCTGGTGGAAGACCGGGTGGGTGAGGTAGGCGTCGGTGCGCAGCAGCGCCTCGGGCAGGGTGTCCTCGGCGACCGGGTCCAGCGCCTCGACGTCGGCCTCGACACCGAACGCGGACCAGACGGCGGCCAGCTGGGCCCGGCCGGTGGTCTCGTCACAGGCCATGGAGACGTGGTCGGCGTCCACCAGGCGCAGGTTGACACCCTTGTCCCGGGCGGCGGCGACGACCTCGGCGGCCCTGCCGGGCACGCGGGCGGTGACGGTGTCGAAGTAGGCGCCGTGGACGATGTCGACCCCGCCGGCCCTCAGGCCCGCGGCGAGGACCGTGGCGTAGCGGTGGGTGCGGCGGGCGATCGTCCGCAGGCCCTCGGGACCGTGGTAGACGGCGTACATACCGGCCATCACGGCGAGCAGCACCTGCGCGGTACAGATGTTGCTGGTGGCCTTCTCACGGCGGATGTGCTGCTCACGGGTCTGCAACGCCAGGCGGTAGGCCCTGTTGCCGTCGGCGTCGACGGAGACACCGACCAGACGGCCGGGCAGGCTGCGCGCGAACTTCTCCTGGACGGCCATGTAGCCGGCGTGCGGTCCGCCGAAGCCCATCGGCACGCCGAAGCGCTGGGTCGTACCGACGGCGATGTCCGCGCCCAGTTCGCCCGGGGAGGTCAGCAGGGTCAGCGCGAGCAGGTCGGCGGCGACCGTCACCAGGGCGCCCAGCTCGTGCGCCTGGTCGATGACCGCCTTGATGTCCCGTACGGCACCGGAGGCGCCCGGGTACTGGAGCAGCACGCCGTTGATCTCGCGCTCGGCGATCCCGGCCGGGATGCCGTCGCTGAGGTCGGCGACGACGACCTCGACGCCGGCCGGCTCGGCCCGCGTCTCGATCACGGCGATGGTCTGCGGCAGCGCGTCCGCGTCGACCAGGAACAGGCCCTTCTTGTTCCGGCCCATGCGCCGGGAGAGCGCCATCGCCTCGGCGGCGGCGGTGCCCTCGTCCAGCAGGGAGGCACCCGAGGTGGGCAGGCCGGTCAGCTCGGCGACCACCGTCTGGAAGTTCAGCAGGGCCTCCAGACGGCCCTGGGAGATCTCCGGCTGGTACGGCGTGTAGGCCGTGTACCACGCCGGGTTCTCCATGACGTTGCGCAGGATGACGGGCGGCGTGAACGTCCCGTAGTAACCGAGCCCGATCATCGAGCCGAGCACCTGGTTGCGGTCGGCGAGGGAACGCAGCTCGGCGAGCACCTCGGCCTCGGTGCGGGCGCCCGGCAGGTCGAGGGCGTCGGCGTTCTTGATCACGTCCGGGACCGCGGCGGCGGTCAGCTCGTCCAGCGAGCCGTACCCGACCTGCGCGAGCATCTTGGCCCGCGCCTCCTGGTCAGGGCCGATGTGGCGCTGCTCGAACGGGATACCCGCTTCGAGTTCGGAGAGCGGAATGCGATGGGCGGTCATTGCGGAGGCCTCCTGGTCTGACGCGACCTTCGAGGGGCACCCCGGTACGGATACCCCGACGGCCTCCCCCTCTGTCATCTCGACCTGAGAGCTTCACCGGGCCCTTGCGGGCACCGGCTTTCACCGTCGGTGAGAGCGGACGCCGTGCACACCCGCCCTGCTTTCCAGAGTGGCCTCGTCCGCGCGGTACGTGAGCCTGAGAGATTCCGGGGAGGATTTGCTCCTTCGGCGCCTCCGACGTGGTCGGAGGACTCTCCCGCGCGGGGTCAGCAGCCGCTGTCAGCGTACCAGCGGGGGCAACACCTGAGCCCTCGAGTGGCCGCCTCCCTGAATCTGCTCTTTTGTAGTGCTTACGGATGTGTTGCGACCACGTGGAGAGAGAGGGACCGTGCGAACCGACATCGATCCGCGCAACCTGATCGGCCGCAAGGCGTTCGACGTCAATGGCGCCAAGATCGGCACCATCGACGAGGTGTACCTCGACGACGCGACCGGCGTGCCCGAGTGGGCGGCCATACGTACCGGTCTCTTCTCCCGGGACGCCTTCGTCCCCCTGGAGCCCAGCGAATTCCTCGACGGCACGCTGCACATCCCGTTCGACCGCGCCCTGATCAAGGACGCCCCCGACTTCGGCGTGGGCCGCCACCTCTCCCCCGAGCAGGAACTCCAGCTCTACCACCACTACGGCCTGGACACGGCACCCCCGCCCGAGGTCCCGGACCACGACTTCGGCACCCTGGCACCACCGGAGGAGTCCCGGCCCGCACCGGGCCCCTGAACGCCGTCGCCGGGTCTCCCGTCGTACCCGTCCGGGTCCGCGGCCGGACGCCCGAGCCGCTCACCCGAAGCCGGTCGCAGGGCCGTGGCCGGCCGGGTGGGCGAGGCCGGCTCCGAGACCAGCGGCAACGGCTCGGCCGGTGCCAGCGCGGGATCGTCGACCCGGAACGTCCGTACCCGGCCCGGCTCGGACTGCGGCGTCTCGAAGCGCACGGTGACCCGGCCCAGCCCACTGCCCTGCACCCATCCGTGTCCCCAGTCGTCGTGCCGCACGTCCTGCCCGGCCCGCCACTGCCGCCCGGCCGGGTCCACCTGCTCCGCCGGGGCCTGAGGCACGGCCTCCTCGGCGAGGTCCACCGCCCCCTCCCCCGCCGCCTGCGCGAACAGGTCCTCCTGTGTGTAGTCGGCGAGCCCGGACACGCCGACGCCGAGCAGCCGCACCCCGCCCGTGGTGTCCACGGAGTCCAGCAGCCGCGCCGCCGCCTCACGGATGACCGCGGGATCGTCCGTGGGCCCTCTGAGCGTCTCGGAGCGGGTGAGGGTCGAGAAGTCGTACCGCCGCACCTTCAGCACGATGGTCCGCCCGGACAGCCCGGCCTCGCGCAGCCTCCGGACACACCGGTCGGCCAGCCGCTGCACCTCCATGCCGACCCGCGGCCGGTCGTGGATGTCCACGTCGTACGTGTCCTCCACCGACACCGACTTGGTCTCCCGCTCGGCCACCACGGGCCGCTCGTCCCGGGCCAGGGCCATGGCGTACAGCGCGTGCCCGTGCGCCTTGCCGAGCATCCGGACGAGTTCGTCCTCGCCCGCCTCGGCCAGCTCCTCGACCGTGGTGATCCCGGCCCGGCGCAGATGGTCCCCGGTGGCCGGCCCGACCCCCGGCAGGGTCCGCACCGGCATCGGCCCCAGCAGCGCCCGCTCGGTCCCCGGCTCGATCAGCACCAGGCCGTCCGGTTTCGCCTGCTCGGAAGCGATCTTCGCGAGCATCTTGGAGGCGGCGAGCCCCACCGACCCGGTGAGCCCGGTGACCGCCCGGATGTCCGCGCGGAGCCTCTCCCCGGCCCGCCGCGCCGACTCCCCGTCCCAGGCCGCTCCCCCGGCCTCCAGGTCCACGAACGCCTCGTCCAGGCTGAGCGGTTCGATCAGCGGTGACAGCTCCCGCAGCAGCGCCATCACCTGCTCGCTGACCGTCCGGTACAAGGTGAAGCGCGGCACCAGATAGGCGGCGTTGGGTGCCAGCCGGCGCGCCTGCCCCATGGGCATCGCCGAGTGGACCCCGAACACCCGTGCCTCGTACGACGCGGTGGCCACCACTCCGCGCGGTCCGAGCCCGCCCACGACGACGGCCTTCCCGCGCAGGCTCGGCTTGGACGCCTGCTCCACCGAGGCGAAGAAGGCATCCATGTCGAGATGCAGGACCGTGGGCGCGTTTCTCACATCTCCGATGCTGCACCACGGCACTGACAACGCGGTGACGGCGGAGGCCACCGCGAGGACTCCGGCGGTCAGACCGCCCGGTTGCGCCGCCGCGCCAGCTCGTCCGTCGGGTTCTGCCCGACCAGCGTCTCCCCGGTGTCGATGCGCTCGCCGTGCAGCTGGGAGAGCGCGCCCTCCACGTCGCGCCACACCACGCCGACGGCGATCCCGAAGACGCCCTGACCGCCCTGGAGCAGGGCGTGGACCTCGTCCGGCGAGGTGCACTCGTACACGGTGGCGCCGTCGCTCATGAGGGTCATCCGCTCCAGGTCGCGGAAACCGCGTTCTCTGAGGTGCTGCACGGCCGTGCGGATGTTCTGGAGCGACACACCGGTGTCCAGGAATCGCTTCACGATCTTCAGGACGACGACGTCCCGGAAGCTGTACAGACGCTGGGTGCCCGACCCGTAGGCGGGCCGCACGCTGGGCTCGACCAGCCCGGTGCGGGCCCAGTAGTCGAGCTGCCGGTAGGTGATGCCGGCGGCCGCGCAGGCCGTGGGCCCGCGGTAGCCGATCTCCTCGGACGCCATGGACGCCACCCCTCCGCCGTTCGGCACCGCCGTCGGCAGCTGCGGAGCGTGCTCTGCCGCGCTGCCGGGATGGGGGTAACCCCCGCTCGAGCGCAGCCGCGAGTCCGGGGGCGGGTACGGACCGCTCTCCCCGAAACCGCGTCCGGGGGCACCCCCAGCCGTACCGTCGCCGCTGGTTCTCACGCCGACCTCCGTCCTTGACCTGCCTTCTCGACGGTAGGCAGTCACCAGGGGTGCGTCAACGATCGCCACACTCGGCACGCCGAGTGATAATCACCCTAGGAGTGGTTTCCCGTGTCCCACCGCGGGGAAAGGCTAGCCGAATGCGCTCGCGGGAAGCCGTAGGACGCTCTCACTGGCCGGAGGCAATTGCCGGGGCAGCGGCCCCGCGGAGCCGCCCACCGCCCAGGAGGAACCCGGGGTCCGGCTGGCCGGCGCCGCGTCTCACTGGCTGCTGCTGCCGAAGTCCTCGGGCGAGATCTGGTCGAGGAACTCGCGGAACTTCTCCACCTCGTCCTCCTGCTCGTCCGGAATGGCGATACCCGCGTCGTCCAGCACCGTGTCACTGCCGTAGATCGGCGTTCCGGTGCGCAGGGCCAGCGCTATGGCATCGGAGGGACGGGCGCTGACCTCGACCCCGCTGGCGAACACCAGTTCCGCGTAGAAGACCCCTTCCCGCAGGTCGGTGATGCGGACTTCGGTCAGCTCCTGGCCGACGGCCTCCAGCACGTCCTTGAACAGGTCGTGGGTCAGCGGTCGCGCGGGGGCCATGCCCTGCTGGGCGAAGGCGATCGCCGTCGCCTCCCCCGGCCCGATCCAGATGGGGAGGTAACGATCGCCTCCCACTTCGCGCAGGAGCACGATCGGTTGGTTGGAGGGCATTTCGACCCGGACACCTACGACATCGAGCTCGTTCACACAGCAACCCTAGGCCGTGCCCGGGACGTTTGGGTAGTCGGGCCGGGAACAGGTGCCCGATCCGGCCGCCCGGCCCCCACCCCTCGCCCGCTCCAGGGCCGGTCCCCGCCGGGCTCGGCCCGGCCCCTGGGCCGGTTCCGGGGGCCCGTGAGCCTCAGGGGAGCCGTACGCCGAGAGCGGTCTTCACGAGAGCGGCGTGCAGCTTCGTCGTGAGCGCCGCCAGTTCCTTCGTACGGGCCTCGGCGAGCGCCCTGGTCTGCGGATTGCGGTGGCGCTTGAGCGGGGCCACCACCTGGTCCACCAGCCCCGCCTCGCGGTCCGCGGCGGCCTTCATCACCCGGAGGTGGCGCGGCTCGATGCCGAAACGGCCCAGCTCGGCGATGAGCTCGGCCACGGTGACCGCCTCGGCGTCGTACGCCCCGTCCTCCAGAGGAGCGACGAGCCCGTAGGACTCCCAGTCCTTCAGGTCCGCCTCGTCGACGTCCGCGGCGGCCAGCAGCTCGGCCTTGCCGATCCGGGCCACCGTGGGCCTCTCCGGCGGCTCCGGGCCGTCCTCCGCGGTGCGCTGGCGCCCGACCAGGGGCAGCGGGGCGGCCTCACCCCGCTCCATGGCGTCCAGGTACTCCCGGATCACCTTGAGCGGAAGATAGTGGTCCCGTTGCATCCGCAGGACGTGACCGAGGCGCTCGACGTCCCCGGCGCTGAACTTGCGGTACCCCGACGGGGTCCGCTGCGGCTCGATGAGCCCCTCCGCCTCCAGGAAACGAATCTTGGAGATCGTGACTTCGGGGAACTCGTCGCGCAGCGTGTTCAGCACCGTGCCGATGCTCATCAGCCCACTGTCCCTGGCGGCGGTACCGCTTCCGGCACCGCCGCTCGGTGTTCGCAGCATGGACCTTCCCTGGGGGTCCCCCCGGACGTCGGTCCGGGGGTGGGTCAGATGCCCTGCCGGCTCGCGTAGAACACCAGCCGGTACTTGCCGATCTGCACCTCGTCGCCGTTCGACAGAGCGACCTGGTCGATGCGCTCCCGGTTGACGTACGTGCCGTTCAGGCTGCCCACGTCGGCCACCGTGAAGGAGCCGTCCGGGGAGCGCCGGAACTCCACATGCCGCCGGGAGACCGTCACGTCGTCCAGGAAGATGTCGCTCTGCGGATGACGGCCGGCCGTGGTCAGGTCGCTGTCCAGCAGGAAGCGACTGCCCGAGTTCGGACCCCGCCGCACCACCAGCAGCGCCGAGCCCAGCGGCAGCGCGTCCACCGCGGCCTGCGCCTCCGGGGAGAGCATCGGCAGCGGCGTCTGGCCGGTCACCTCGGAGTCGTAGGCCTCGAGGCCGGAGATCGAGATCGTGGACGTCGTCTCGGAGGCCCGCTCGGGTGCCACTCCGGGGCGCAGCGGCGCGCCGCAGTGGGAGCAGAACCGGGCGTTCTCCGCGTTGCGGTTACCGCACCTCGTACACACCAGGACCGACATCGACGGATCCTCCTGCCGCGGCTGCCCCGCCGGGGCGTGGGACGCGTACGGGCCGGGGGCGAACCCTCCACCCGCACCTGAGGTCGACGGTTGCCCGAAACCTATGTCGCCGGCCTGGGCAGGGTCAACAGACGCCGCGCCCTGACCACCGGAAATGTCACCGCCCGGACCAGCCACCTGGTCCCGGAACAGCGGGCGCTGGCCCTCCGCGTCAGGCTGCGCGCGATGACGGGCGGTGGCGTTCTCGCCGCCCTCTCGCGCGCTCTTGCCGAACAACTTCGCAAACAACTTCACGGGCGATTCCCCTTGACCGAAACAGACCCGCCCGTGGGGCAGGACGAACCCTGATTGCCTACACCGGCCGAGCCGGACATCTTCACAACGTCCGTATCCACCAAACAGTTTCCATCACGCGCCACCTCTTCGGTGCGCCGACCCCCCGCAAGCTCATGCCCGTACGCGACAGCCGCCATGCACCGCCGGTTCACCGGGAGGACGACCGAGCGTAGTCAGGCCGCTTCACCTGCCGCAAGGCAGCCACGACGATCTTGTCGGACTGCTGCACGGTCGCTGTGGCCTGCTCCTTCTCCAGGGTCTGCACCACGCCCCCGGGAATGTTGAGCGCCGGCTCGAGGTCCTGCGGCTTGCCGATGACCTTGAAACGATAAGGGGCGCCGATCTTGTTCCCGTCGACGCTCACGCTCTTGCCGGAGTCGGTGAAGTAGGTGCCGGCGACCACCCGGACCCCGTTGACCTGGATCGCCTCCGCCCCGGCCGCACGCAGCTCCTGGATCGCGTCGAGCAGCATGTCCGCCTTGACCGTCCCCTTCGTGTCCTCGATCGTCATGGTGATGCCGGGCCCCTGCGCCGCCACGGTGCCCGCCAGGATGCCGAGTTGCCTCTTCTTCTCGGCGGTCTGCCTGCGTGCCTCCGCGGCCTGGTCGGAGCTGCTCTGGAGCTCCTGGCGCTGCTTCTCCAGTCCCTGCTTCTCGTCCTCAAGACGCTGCGTACGCGAATCCAGTTCGTCGAGGATGCGTACAAGATCTTCCTGACGGGCGCCGCGCAGCGCGCTGTCGGTGTCGCTGTTGGACGCCACCTGGACGGCCAGGCCGAAGCCGAGGCCGAACAGCAGCACCGCGACGATGAGTTGGGCGCGGGTGAAGCGCGGCGGCCACAGGCCCTTGACGAGCCGCTGCCGTCCGGTCGCCGGCTGCTCGGGCTGCTCCCCGGCCGGCGGGCCGGCCCCGGGCGCGGACGCGGGCACCTCGGCCGGCAGTTCCCTGCGCAGCCCGTGCTCCGGCCGGCCGTTCTGCGGCAGCCGGCTCTCCGGCTGGTCGTTGCCGTCGTTGTGTTCGCTCATCGGTGTCACGCCCGGAAGACGTGTCGCCGGATCGCCGCGGCGTTGGAGAAGATCCGGATGCCGAGGACCACGACGACGCCCGTGGACAGCTGCGCGCCGACGCCCAGTTTGTCACCGAGGAAGACGATCAGGGCGGCGACGACCACGTTCGACAGGAACGACACCACGAAGACCTTGTCGTCGAAGATGCCGTCGAGCATGGCCCGCAGTCCGCCGAAGACGGCGTCCAGCGCCGCGACGACGGCGATCGGCAGATAAGGCTCGACGACCGCCGGAACCTCGGGCCGGACCAGCAGTCCGGCCACGACTCCCACGACGAGACCCAGTACGGCGATCACGATGTGCCCTTCTCGCTGTTCTCGTTGCTCGGCTGCGCTGTACGTACGATCACACTGGGGGCGGCGGGCAGCCGGACGTCACCCTCCGGGGAGATGGTCGCGCGGATGCCGTAGTTCTCCACCAGCGCGTGCAGATACAGGCCGTCGGCGCCGTTCTGGAACCTGGTGCCGAGCCGCTGCCCGTCCCCCACCGCCAGCACCGTGTACGGCGGCACCAGCGGCCTGTTGTCGACCAGGATCGCGTCCCCCGCGGCCCTGATCGCGGACAGGGCCGTGAGCCGCTGCCCGTTGATGGAGATCGCCTCGGCCCCCGAGGCCCACAGCCCGTTAACCACGCGCTGCATGTCGCGGTCGCGCAGCCGGCCGGTGTCGGAGAAACCCGACGTCTCCCGCGGATTGGACCCGTCCCCGCCGCCGGTGGCTTCCTTGGCGTCGTTCACGACGAGCCGGACGCCGGGCCCGTGCACGGCGGACGCGCCGGACAGTACGGTCACCAGGTCGGCCGTCGTGCTGCCGCCGCCGGCCTTCAGGGCCGCCCGCTGGCGCGCACCGACGTCGTCGCGCAGCTTGTCGACCGTGTTCTCGAGCTTGTCCGCGTCCTTGGTCTCGCTGCCGACGCGGTCGATCAGTTCCTGGCGTTCCTTGGCCACGACGGGCGCCGCCACGCGCGCCTGGGCCGCGCCGACGGTGACGACCAGCGCCGCGAGGACGAGGCCGGCGGCCAGGCCCAGTCTGGCCCGGAGCGTCTTGGGCAGACCGCCCTCACCCTGGGCCTTCTTCCGGGCGGCGGCCTCGGCGTATCCGTCGTCGAGGCTGTGGTCCATGACGTTGGTGATCAACGACATGGAGGCGTCCGGGCGCTGCGGCCGCGTGGGGCTGCTCCGAACGGGGGGTTGCTGCGGCATGCCGCACATCGTCGCATGTCGCGAGCAGTACCTCCGAACGGCCCCACCGGCATGCCGGACAGGCCCCCTTGGGGGCGCCTGTCCGGCACGCACGCGTGCAGCGGCTCACGCCGTTCCGGTACTACCGGCCGGCGCTGTCCACGACGGCCGCCCACTCGTCCAGCAGGGCCTGCGCGGAGGCGTCGTCCGGGCCCTCGGCCCACAGATGCGTGACCGCCTCGGCCGGGTCGGGCAGCACCATCACCCAGCGCCCGTCGGTCTCCACGACCCGCACACCGTCGGTCGTGTCGACGAAGCGGTCTCCGGCGGCCTCGACCACCCGCCGCATCACCAGGCCCTTGACGGCCCACGGCGTGGCCAGGTCCCGCTTGAGGACGTGCGCCCGCGGGATCCGCGCGTCGATCTGGCTGAGGGTGAGCTGGGTACGCGCCACGAGCCCGATGAGCCGTACGAAGGCCGCTGTGCCGTCGTAGACGCTGCTGAACTCGGGGACGATGAACCCGCCCTTGCCGTCGCCGCCGAAGATGGTGCCTTCCTCGCCGCCCACGCGCGTGAGGTCGTCGGGCGAGGTGGTGGTCCACTCGACCTGGGTGCCGTGGTAGGCGGCCACCTGTTCGGCGATCCGGGTCGTGGTGACCGGAAGCGCCACCCGCCCGCTGCGCCGCTCGGCGGCCACCAGGTCCAGCATCACCAGCAGGGCCCGGTCGTCCTCGATGATCCGGCCCTTCTCGTCGACGAGCGACAGCCGCTCACCGACCGGGTCGAACCGGACACCGAACGCGGCACCCGACGACGCGACGATCTCGCCGAGCCGCACCAGGCCCTTGCGTCGCATCTCCGCCGTCTCCGTCGGCCTGGACTCGTCGAGACCCGGGTTGATGGTCAGCGAGTCCACACCGAGTTTGCCGAGCAGGCTGGGCAGTACGAGCCCGGCGCTGCCGTTCGAGGCGTCTACGACGACCTTGAGACCCGACTCCGCTATGCCGGTCGTGTCCACGTTGCGCAGCAGCGATCCGGTGTACGAGTCGAAGACGCTCGCCGGGAAGTAGAGATCGCCGATCTCACCGGGGAACGCCCGCCGGTACTCCTGTCGCGCGAACACGCGGTCCAGCTTGCGCTGGCTGCCCTGCGACAGGTCCGCGCCCTGCGAGTCGAAGAACATGATGTCCACCGAGTCGGGGATGCCGGGCGAGGTACGGATCATGATGCCGCCTGCGCTGCCGCGCGCGGTCTGCTGCCGGGCCACGGGCAGCGGCACGTTCTCCAGGTCGCGTACGTCGATGGCGCTGGTCTGGAGCGCGGAGATCACCGCACGCTTGAGCGCGCGGGCACCTCGCGAGTGGTCACGGGCCGTGGTGACGGTGGCGCCCTTCTTCAGGGTCGTCGCGTAGGCACCGGCGAGCCGGACCGCCAGCTCCGGAGTGATCTCGACGTTCAGGATGCCGGAGACGCCACGGGCGCCGAACAGGTTCGCCTGTCCCCGCGACTCCCAGATCACCGAGGTGTTGACGAAGGCGCCGGCCTCGATGGTCTTGAACGGGTAGACGCGGACGTTGCCCTGGACGATCGATTCCTCACCGATCAGGCACTCGTCACCGATGACCGCGCCGTCCTCGATCCGGGCGGCCCGCATGATGTCGGTGTTCTTACCGACGACGCAGCCGCGCAGATTGCTGTGCTGGCCGACGTACACGTTGTCGTGGACGACCGCCTTGTGCAGGAACGCACCGCTCTTGACGACGACGTTCGAGCCGATGACGGAGTGCTCGCGGATCTCCGCGCCGGCCTCGACCTTCGCGTAGTCGCCGATGTACAGCGGTCCGCGCAGCTCGGCGTCGGGGTGTACCTCGGCGCCTTCCGCCACCCACACGCCCGGGGAGATCTCGAAGCCGTCGATGTCGACGTCGACCTTGCCTTCGAGGACGTCCGCCTGGGCCTTCACGTAGCTCTCGTGGGTGCCGACGTCCTCCCAGTAGCCCTCGGCGATGTAGCCGTAGATCGGCTTGCCTTCCTTCATCAGCTGCGGGAAGACATCGCCGGACCAGTCGACCGGAACATCGGGGTCGACGTAGTCGAAGACCTCGGGCTCCATGACGTAGATGCCCGTGTTGACCGTGTCGGAGAAGACCTGTCCCCAGGTCGGCTTCTCCAGGAAGCGCTCGACCTTGCCTTCCTCGTCCACGATGGTGATGCCGAACTCCAGCGGATTGGGCACCCGGGTCAGGCAGACCGTGACCAGCGCACCCTTCTCCTTGTGGAAGTTGATCAGCTCGGTGAGGTCGAAGTCGGTCAGGGCATCGCCGGAGATCACGAGGAAGGCGTCGTCCTTCAACGCCTCCTCGGCGTTCTTGACGCTTCCGGCGGTACCGAGTGGCTTCTCCTCGTTGGCATAGGTGAGCTCCATACCGAGCTCTTCGCCGTCACCGAAGTAGTTCTTGACCAGCGAGGCCAGGAACTGCACGGTGACGACGGTCTCGTTGAGCCCGTGCCTTTTGAGCAGCCGTAGCACGTGCTCCATGATCGGGCGGTTCACCACGGGCAGGAGCGGCTTGGGCATACTCGAGGTCATGGGGCGCAGGCGTGTGCCTTCCCCACCGGCCATCACGACGGCCTTCATGTCGGAAGCGTCCTCCTCAGAGACGACGGTCTAGCCGACTTCACCCGTCCAGATTGTCCCGCACTTTTCCACCGCGGGCCAACGAGGCGTTACGCCAGGACTTACGTCAGGACAATCGCCGAGTTCAATCGACCGTGGCGTCCGCACGCACCAATCGGCGGACTTGCACCACGTAGAGCACTCCTGCCCACCAATAGAGGGTTGTACCCCATCCGGCGAACGCCCATCCGAAAATGGCAGCGAGTGACGCGATCCAGCCATGCCCGTCACTGAGGAGCAGGAGGGGGAAGGCGTACATCAGGTTGAAGGTGGCGGCCTTCCCGAGGAAGTTCACCTGCGGCGGCGGATAGCCGTGCCGGCGCAGGATGCCCACCATGACCAGGAGGACCAGTTCTCGGGCCAGCAGCAGCCCGGTCAGCCACAGGGGGAGGATCTCCCGCCAGGTGAGCCCCAGCAGCGTGGTGAGGACGTACAGGCGGTCTGCGGCGGGGTCGAGGAGCCGGCCGAGGCTGCTGATCTGGTTCCAGCGCCGGGCGAGCTTGCCGTCGAGGTAGTCGCTGATCCCGCTGAACGCCAGTACCAGGAGGGCCCATCCATCGCTCTTGGGGCCCCCGAACTCCGGCCTGAGGATCAACCACAGGAAGAGCGGTACGCCGACGAGCCGCGCCATGCTGAGGATGTTGGGGATGGTGAGGACCCGGTCTGTCTGGACGCGGGTCTCCTGGACCTCCACCCGGGGGCCTCCTGTGCGAAATGAGCCAACGATGCCCCCTGACCCTACCGCAACGCAAAAAAGCTCCAGCTCCTGGGCAGTAGTGCCCAAGAGCCGGAGCTGTAAAAGGAGTTCGGCGGTGTCCTACTCTCCCACAGGGTCCCCCCTGCAGTACCATCGGCGCTGTGAGGCTTAGCTTCCGGGTTCGGTATGTAACCGGGCGTTT